>NZ_JBDJOB010000003.1:0-248941 GCF_039674705.1 Stenotrophomonas sp. TWI169
ACAAACTCTTTCCTTTTGTTCATTTTAAAAAAATTTTTTCTTTCTTCTCTTTCAACCCCCCCCTCTCTCCCACCCGATAACACGTTGCCGTCCGTCACCTGGAAACTCGCGAGGGTGAGTCGGACACTCACAGATGCCGCAGTTCCTGCTTCAGCGTCGCCACACAGCGGCGGCTGACCTCCAGCGGCTGCTTGCCATGCCGGAGCACCGCCTGCACCTGCCCGCCCACGCCACGACGCAGTTCCACCAGTTCGTGCCGCGCCACCAGACAGTTGCGGTGGATGCGCACGAAGCGGCTGGCGAATTCCTCCTCCAGCGACTTCAGCGACTCCTCGATCAGGTCCTCACCACGCGCGTGGTGCACCACCACGTACTTTTCCTCGGCCTGCAGGTAATGGATGTCATCCAGTGGAATCAGCCGCAGGCTGCCCCGCAGCCGGGCGCACAGCATGCTGCGTGCCTGTTGCCCCGCGTCGTGCTGTGGCTGCCCCCCGCGCCCGGCCAGAAAGGTCCGTGCGCGCGCGATGGCCGCTGCCAGCCGCTCGGCACGCACCGGCTTCATCAGGTAGTCGATGGCCGCCGCTTCGAATGCCGACAAGGCATGCGCGTCGTAGGCCGTACAGAACACCACCGCCGGGCGTGGCTCGAAGCTGGCCAGGTGACGGGCCGCTTCCAGCCCATCCAGTCCGGGCATCGCAATGTCCAGCAGCACCAGGTCCGGCTGCAGTTCCGCGCAGGCGTGCAGGGCCTGCTCGCCGTTACCGGCCTCGGCCACCACGTCCACCCCCTCCTGCGCGGCCAGCAGGCTGCGCAGGCGCTCGCGCGCCAGCGGTTCGTCATCGGCGATGACTACCCTCACGATCGTTCCCTCACTGGATCGGCACCGTCACCTGGCAGGCATAGTAGCCCTCGCTCCAGCCGGCCGTCATCCGTGCGGCACTGCCGAAGCGCCACGCCAGGCGATGACCGATGCTGTGCTGGGCATGCCCGGCGCCGCGGGCCAGGGCCAGCCCCGGCATCTGTGGATCGGGAGCGGGATTGCGTACGCGGATGTGCAGCTCGTTGCCTTCGCGCGCCACGTGCAGCTCGACGGTGCCACCTTCCGGCAACCGCGAAATGCCATGCAGCACCGCGTTTTCCACCAGTGGCTGCAACACCAGCCGCGGCAGCGGCTGCTCCCACGGCAGCGGCTCGTCACGCTGCCAATGCACCTGCAGGCGCTCTCCCAGGCGCAGCGACTCGATCGACAGGTAACGCTCGGCCAGCTCGCATTCGGCCTGCAGGGTGGAGTCTCCATCGCCCGCCCCCAGCGCCGCGCGGAACAGATCGGACAGGTCCAGCACGGCGCGTTCGGCCACCGCCGGATCACGATGCAGCAGGCTGGCGATCAGATTCATGCTGTTGAACAGGAAATGCGGACGGATCCGGGCCTGCAGTGCATCGGCCTGTGCACGTGCGTTGGCCTGCACCTGCGCGGCCCAGCGGTCGCTCACGTAGAAGTAGCGCAGGGCCAGCGCGCTGATCAGTGCGCTGGTGGCCGCACTGCCAAGGGTGAAGCGCCAGAAGCTGATGCCACGGGCGAAGCTGTCGCCCAGCACGGCATACAGCGCGTGGATGATGCCCGCGCAGACCACGGCGATCAGCGCCGCCAGTGCGATCGCCGCAGCGGCGCCCAGCAGCGGTGGCAGCCTCGACAGCGCCTGCCGCAGCATGCACAGGCTGGCGGTCACCGCCAGCGCCAGCCAGAGTGCGAAACCGCTGGCCGAAAGCAGCTCGCCCACCGTCCAGTGACGGCTGCCATCGGGCGCCAGGGCCAGCAGCACCACCACCAGCTCGGCCAGGCCGAGCATCGCCGCCAGCCGCCGCAGGCGGCACAGTTCCGGCATCCAGGGAGGCGTGCTGGCCGGTGACATGGGTCAGGCGACGCCCAGGCGTTCCTGCAGCCAGTCACCCAGGGCATCGATCTCCTCGGCACAGACCTGGTGCGCCATCGGGTAGCTGTGCCACTGCACCTGCAGGCCCAACGCGCGCAGCGCCTGCGCGCTGTGTGCGGCTACCGCCTGAGGAATGACCGGATCGCCGCTGCCGTGGGCCATGAACACCGGCACGTCCACTGCGGTAGCCACGCGCTCGGCGCTGTCCGCGTCGGGCAGGTAGGTGGACAGCGCGATCAGCCCGGCCAGCGGCGCCGTGCGCGACAGCGCGGCGGTAAGAATGATCGCGCCCCCCTGCGAGAAGCCGGCCAGGAAGATCTGCTCCGGCGTGATGCCCCGCTCGATCTCGCGGGCGATCAGGGCCTCTACCTGGGCCACCGATTCGCGCACGCCGGCCATGTCGGCGCGGGAACGGAAATCCATGCCGACGATGTCGTACCAGCCGCGCATCGGCACGCCGTTGTTGATCGTGATCGGCCGCACCGGGGCGTGCGGGAACACGAAGCGCAGCGCCGGCCAGTGCGGACGCACCAGCTCCGGAACGATCGGGGCGAAGTCATGGCCATCGGCGCCGAGGCCGTGCAGCCAGATCACCGACCACTGCGGCGAGGCGCCGGTTTCCTGTTCCACCGTTTGCAGCATGTTGCGGCTCCTTCAGATGCGAGCCGCATTATGCCGCCGGTGTGGGGCGATCAGTACAGCGGTGGCTGTTCGGCCGCTTCCCGGCGCAGCTGCGCGGCGCGTACCAGCACCGGCGGCGGAATGTTCTCCTCGGGGATGTCGAGCAGGCCCAGCCGGTGCAGGAACGCACCGGGACCGCGCGACGAGGTCAGTGCGACCACCGGGATGGCCAGCACCATGCCGATCACCACCGGCGCCATCCATGCCGCCAGCGACGGCGAGACCAGCCAGGCCAGCACGCCCATGAAGGCGCCGAACAGGCCCAGGCCGCCGTAACCGCGCACCAGCGCCATCCAGGAAATGCCACCGTCGTCGCGCTGCTGGGCGTCCCACCCCGAGTCGCGTCCGGACAGCACTTCGGCCACGCCGCGGGACTGCACATACATGACCACCGGCGCCATCAGTGCCGCCAGCACGGTCTCCACCAGCATCGACACGAAGGCACGGAACGCACCGCCGCAGCCACGACGATCCACCGGGTCCAGCAGCATCGCCAGGTAGCCCAGCACCTTGGGCATCAGCAGTACCGCCATGGTGGCGGCGAACAGGCGCACCACCTGCTGCTCGTCCTGCGCGCGCCAGTACACGCCGGGCGCCAGGTGCAGCACGGCATTGAAGTCGATGCCTTCCTGGAACAGCGGGATGGCGATGCCGATCAGCATCAGCATCGCCCACATGGGCGCAGTGAAGTAATGGCCGATGCCGATCAGCATGTGCATGCGGCTGATCCAGTGCAGGCCGCGGCTGCCGACCACCTTGCCGTGCTGCAGGTTGCCCTGGCACCAGCGGCGGTCGCGCACCAGCAGGTCGGTCAGGGTCGGCGGGCCTTCCTCATAGCTGCCCCCCAGGTACGGCACCATGTGCGCGGCCCAGCCGCCACGCCGCATCAGCGCGGCTTCGACGAAGTCGTGGCTGAGCACGTGGCCGCCGAACGGCTTGCGCCCAGGCAGCGATGGCAGGCCGGCATGGTCGGCGAAGGCACGGGTGCGGATGATGGCGTTGTGGCCCCAGTAGTTGCTTTCAGCGCCGTGCCACCAGGCCACGCCCCGGGCGATCACCGGCCCGTAGACGCGGCCACCGAACTGCTGCATGCGGGCGAACAGGGTGCGTCCGCCGATCACCGACGGCAGGGTCTGGATCAGGCCGACGTCAGCGTTGTGTTCCATGCCGGCCACCAGGCGCACGATGCTGTCGCCGGTCATCAGGCTGTCGGCGTCCAGGATCAGCATCTGCGGGTAGGCCCCGCCGAAACGGCGCACCCAGTCGGCGATGTTGCCCGCCTTGCGGCCGCTGTTGTCGCCACGACGGCGGTAGAACAGCCGCACGCGGCCGTCGGGCACCTGCTCGCGGAGCTCGGCGAAGACCTGCTCTTCGGCCCGTGCGATATCGTCACGGCGGGTGTCACTGAGCACGAAGAAGTCGAAACGCTCCAGCTGGCCGGTGGCCGCCACCGATTCGTAGATCGCACGCAGGCCGGCCAGCAGCCGGCGCGGATCCTCGTTGTAGGTCGGCATCAGCAGCGCCGTGCGGCTGTGCACGGTGGGCAGCGGCTTGTCCGGATCAATGCCCAGGCGATAGCCACGGTCGAACACGGCGGTGAGGAAGCCTGCCACCGCGCTGGCGAACGACAGCGCGATCCAGGCGAACAGGCCCACGAACAGCACCAGCAGGCAGGCTTCGAGCACGCTGATGCCGTTGACCGACAACACCCGCCACATCATCCGGGTGGCCGCTGCGGTCATCACCAGCGTGCCGCCCAGGATGTACAGCCGACGCAGGCCGATCAGGCGTGGCGAGGTGCGGTGCCGGCGCACCCTGAGCTGCCCTTCGCGCAGGGTCTGCTCGGGCATCGGCAAGGGCACTTCGGCAGGCAGCAGCGCCCAGCCGGCGTCAGGCCCGGGCGATTCCGCCTCCGCATGGATGGTCTGCACCCCCATCGGCGCCTACTCCGCGCAGTCGGCATGGCCGGCCGTCCCGGCCAGGCTGCATGCACGAAGGTTCCCGGCGCGCCTTCCCGGCGCCCGCACTTGTCCTGGCTGCGTCGGCCTGAGGCTGCGCAGTCGCTGTCTGTCACTACCGGAACCCACACGATCTCCAACGGGGCGGAATCGAAAATGCGGCCCAGTCTAGGCCGCTACATGTAAGCCGGGTGCGAAGGCCTACGCCGGGAATTCTCCCCATTCAGCAAACAGCAGGCGAGGCTGCCGACGGCCGGCCGGATCGACCGCAATTGGATCGAGCAAAACGGGCGGCGACACATCCCTCGGCGATCGCGCTGGCGGCGGGGCCAACGCGATCGATCGTACTTCAGCAGCGCGCGTTACTCGTCCTGCAGGACGACGCCGGCCGCGTCCTGCAGGGCAGCGGTGCGCGCACGGTCCATCGCCACCGCCAGTTGCTGGCGGGCGAGCAGTTGTTGGGCCTGCACCACTTCGGGTGTGGGCAGAAGCACCGGTCCCGGTGCGTTTTCCGGTGTAGCGGGTGTGGTCATGCAACCTCCGTGGACATCCCCGCTGCCGCGCGGGTCCAACCGGGCGGCAGCGGAACTGCGCACCCTATCCTAAAAACAAGGCGGATGGGTGACGTGCAAGCCGGTGAGGCCTGCGCCTGCAAAGGGCATGTGTCACGTTCCAGGCACGCAGCGCTGGATCCTGAATAGGCATTTCCGGTAGCATGAAAACGTTTTCTCACAGGGAAGTTCCTCCCATGAATACCGTCGACCTCACCCACTTCAGCCCCAAGTGGCAATTCCGCTTCAACTTCTACCGCCAGCACGGCGCGCCCAAGGAGCCCGGCTTCAAGCAGGCCTGGCGGGCCCTGTCCTTCGGCGACCGCCTGAAGATCAACCTGAACATCTTTGCCCTGTTCTTCGGCCCCATCTACCTGCTGATCCTGGGCATGTGGCGCAAGGCGCTGGTGGTGATCGGCATCGCCATCGCCCTGGCGGCCATCACGATGTTCCTGCCCGACATCGTCGGCCGCGCGGTGTTCATCGCCTTCAATGTCCTGGTCGCCTCCAGCACCAACTACAGCTATTACCTGGAGAAGGTGGAAGGCCGGATCCGCTGGAACCCGTTTGAAGGAATGTTCTGAGCCACTCAGACCTGCGCAAGGACGCGCGGCAAGGATGCAACCGACGCCCGGCCCCCGCCGGGCGTCTTCGTTTCCGGCGTCAGGCCGCGCGCAGCGTGGCCGTCGTGCCCGTGGCCGACTGCAGCCGGAAGCGGGACACCGCCACCGCAAGCTGCTCGGCCTGCTCTTCCATCGCGCGCGCGGCAGCACTGGCCTCTTCCACCAGCGCCGCATTCTGCTGGGTGGTTTCATCCATCTGCACCACGGTCTGGTTGACCTGCTCGATGCCGGCCGACTGCTCGCGCGAGGCGGCCGAGATCTCGGCCATGATCTCGTTGACCCGCCCGACCTGGCCGACGATCTCCTGCATGGTGTTGCCTGCGCGGTGCACCAGCTGCGCACCGCTGCCGACCTGGGCCACCGATGCGTCGATCAGTCCCTTGATTTCCTTCGCCGCTGCGGCCGAGCGCTGGGCCAGCGCACGCACTTCGCTGGCCACCACGGCGAAGCCGCGTCCCTGCTCGCCCGCACGCGCGGCCTCAACGGCGGCGTTAAGGGCCAGGATGTTGGTCTGGAAGGCGATGCCGTCGATCACCGAGATGATCTCGGCGATGCGCTGCGACGAGGTTTCGATCTGCTGCATGGTCTGTACCACCTGGCCGACCACCTTTCCGCCTTCGCTGGCCACGTCCGCCGCCGATGCGGCCAACGTGTTCGCCTGCAGGGCATGATCGGCATTCTGGCGCACGGTGGAGGTCAACTCCTCCATCGACGCTGCCGTTTCTTCCAGGTTGGCCGCCTGCAGTTCTGTGCGACGCGACAGATCGCTGTTGCCCGCGGCGATCTCGCCGGCCGCCAGGCGGATGCTCGCCGCTGACTGCTGGATCTGGCCGACGATATGGGTCAGCTGTTGCGCGGTGCTGTTGGCATCGTCGCGCATCACCGCGAACACACCATGGAAGTCGCCCTGCATGCGTGCACTGAGATCGCCGGCGGCGATGGCGCGCAGCAGCGTGGAAAGCGCCGCGAGGTTGTGGTCGCTGGCCTGCATCATCGCGTTCAGCGTGGTCACCATGCGGCGGAAATCGTGCTCGAACCGCTCACTGTCACCACGCACGGCAAAGTCGCCGGCGGCAGCAGCGGCGGCCAGCTGCTGGATCTGATCGTTGATCGCCGCAAGGTTGCTCTTGGTGGTGGCCATGGCGGCGGTGAACACCGCCTTCTCGCCCGGCAGCGGCTCCATGTCCACGCTCAGATCGCCCACCGCGTAGCGCTGCATCACGTCCACCAGGCGCTGGGTGACCGCATTGCTGGACGCCACCAGCTGATTGCTGTCGGCCACCATGCGACCGTACTCTCCCGGGAAGGCCGCCGCGTCCATCCGGTAACTGAGCTCGCCCGCATCATGGCGGCGTGCCATCTCCGCCTGCGCCGCCATCACAGCCTGCAGCTGTCCCCGCATGCCCTGCATCGCCTCGAGCAGGCGCCCGACCTCATCGTTGCCGCGCGCCGGCAGCGCGGTGTCCAGCTTGCCCGCCGCCACGTCACCTGCAACGCGTACCGCCTGCGCCAGCGGCCGGATCGCCAGGTGACGCAGCAGCAGGTAGACGCCGGCGCTCAATGTCAGCGCGGCCAGCACGCCGACCAGCAGCGTCAGCCACAGCAGCTGGCGAGCCTCGGCCACGATCACGGCATGCGGCACCACCACACCCAGCGCGAAGCGCTGCGGGGCATCGCCAACCCGCAGTGGCACGTACAGGCGCACATTGCCGGCGCCATCCGGCTCGAACGCTTCGACGGTCCTGTCGGCCGCGATTCCGGCCAGCATGTCGCGGGTGAAGGCATCGGTGCGCGGCTTGCCGATCTCGGCGGCGTCGGCCGAAGCCAGGACTACGCCCTTGGGCGAAAGCAGTTCAACGCGGCCTGCTCCCATCGGCGCAAGCGTCGCCAGATGCTTCTGCAGCGCCGCCAGCGAGAAATCGACGGTGAACACGCCGAGGAACGTGCCGTTCTCCACGATGGGCGTGCTCAGGGTGCTCATCAGCACCTGCTGGCCGGCGATCTCATAGGCATAGGGCTCGCTCACCTTGGGCAGCTTGTCGCGGCTCGGCCCCATGTACCAGTCACCGGACCCGCTGGCGGTGTCGGTGTAGTCGGTCATCACCGACTGCTGCGGCTTGCCGTCCTGCCAGGCCCAGTAGCTCATGTAGCGACCGGTGGCGTCATGTGCCTCGCTGTTGACGAACTCCGCGTCCTTGCCATCGAAGGCATCGGCCTCCCACATGGTGCTCTTGCCCAGCCACTCCGGGTGCGCGCGCAGCTGTTCGCCGAGCACGGCCGCCAGGCTGGCACGATCAGGCTGGTCGCCCCGCGCGCGCTGGGCCAGGACGGCCTCGACCATGGCATCGTTGCTGGCGAAGGCGGTGCCCAGATCGGCCGCAACCTGGCGCGCTTCGGCATGCGCCTCGCTGGCCATGGTCTGCCGCGACGCGTTGATCAGGCTGGCACTGGCCTGGCGGTAGATCAGAAAGGCGGTCAGGCCGAAGCACAACAGCGCGATGGCAGCGGTGCCCAGCATCAGCTTGTGGGCGATGCTGCCCGGACGACGGGCAGCGGCGGAGCGGGAAGACGGCATGGGAGGGTCCGCAAGGCAGGTCAGGACATCCGGCACCGCGTTGGCGCCGCGCTGGTGCGCGATCCCTCGCGCGGCGACCTGTCTGAGCCGGGCGATGCCCGGCACCGCAAGGGCGCACCGGGTTAGCGGCCGTTCCGCGGCGGGGTTGAGCCGTTGCCCTGCGTCAAGCTGAATGCACTCAGTTTGGGATGGCTCATACGTGCGGCGAACCTACTCGACCACCCGGTCCTTCAACCACTGCGTGCGTGGCAGCACTTCGATGCTGCCTGCCGCGTACTGCTGCAGTACATCGTCCGGACCGTAGCGCGGCTGCCAGCCCAGCACCGCAACCGCACGGCTGCCGTCGTACACGCGGTCGATGCTCAGCGGCAGTGGCCAGCCGCGGCGCTCGAACTCGGCCAGCAGCTGCGGTGCGCGCCGCGCCAGCACCCGGCGTGGCTGGGTGGCCAGTTCCAGGCAGTCCTCGCGCCGGAAGGGGGTCGGCGCGCAGGCGATGTAGCGCTGGAACGGTGCGCCCCCGTTGTGCAGCAGCGCGGCATGCGCGCTGGCCACATCGCGTGCATCCAGGCCCCGGTGCAGGCGGAACATCGCCATGCGCTCGGGAGGCTCGGGGAAGCAGCGGCCCATGCGCAGCACGCGCACGGCGAATGCCTCCGATGCCGCGGCTTCGGCCAGCGCCTCGGCCTGCAGCTTGGTGCGGTGGTAGATGGTCCTGGGCAGGGGTTCAGTGTCTTCGTCGATCCAGCGACAACCGCCTGCCACCACGGCATGGCCATACAGGGCGGTGGTGCTGGTCAACACGAAGCGTCCGACGCCGGCGTCACGCGCCAGCCGCAGCAGCTGCGCGGTCGCCTCCACGTTGATCTGCTGGAACACCGTGTCCGGCACCAGCCCGACATGCGGTGCATGCAGCGCAGCGGTGTGGATCACCGCATCCACGCCGCGCACGGCACGCTCCAGTGCCTTCGTGTTGGTGACATCGGCAATGATGCGTGTGGTGGCGAACGGGCTGCGATCCAGCCCGATGACTTCATGGGTGGCCGCCAACGCGCCGAAGATCGCGCGCCCGATCCGCCCGGAACTTCCGGTCAACAGAATCTTCATTGAGTCCATTCACTCAACAGCGCCCGGGAGCTACCGGGATGAACCGATTCTAGGCGTGGCCTGTGTCCAGGGCGATAGCGGCGCTGCGCAAGTGCAGCGTCAACGACAGGCAGGCAGAACGTGAAGACCACGCGCCATCTGCGGACGTACCGTTAGCCTGCCGTCCGCAAGCATGAGGCTCCGCCACGCCGAGAGAGATCCCCTATGGCCAGCAGCAACCGCGGGTTCGCGTCGATGGACCAGCGCATGCAGCGCGCGATCGCCGCCAAGGGTGGGCGCGCCGCCCATGCCTCCGGCAACGCCCATGAATTCAGTCCCGCCGAGGCGCGCATTGCCGGCCGCAAAGGAGGCGAAGCCATCAGCCGCGATCGCCAGCACATGGCCGCGATCGGTCGCGAAGGCGGGCATGCACGCCACGCCCGCGCACAGCAGCAGCGCCAACAGTCCGACCAAGGTCCACAGGGCCGCGACGAACCGGGTCAGCAGGACTGAGCGACGCACCTCAGCCGTGGCTGAGGAGGTTCAGCAGGCGCCCGAACGGGTCGCGGACGAAGAACCGACGCACGCCCCATGGCTCCTCGACGGGGCCATACACGACGTCGATGCCAGCGCTGCGGATCCGTTGCAGAACGTCATCCAGATCGTCCACCTCGATCGACAGGTCCGGTACCGGCGTTCCCGACCCACCCTCGCTGGCGAAGCTTAGCTGCGCAGGCGCAGTGTGCTGCCCGGCGTAGGTGACGATCCAGCCATGATCCATCACCACCGGCATGCCGAGGATGCCGCCGTAGAACGCGGCGGCGAGCGCCGGGTCGGGTGTGGCGATGTTGGCGACGATGCGTCTGACAGCCATGGCGTTCCTGTTCAATGAGGGGCGAAAACGAAACTCTGCGGCCAGCCAGCACGCCGTCAATCTTCAGGGGGGCGTGTACAGACTGATGCGGCAGGGTGCGAAAAGTGTGGCTTTCGTCACGAAACATTAACGCGTTAACAAAATTCCCGTCACATCGCTGGGGGTGAAACGCATCCAGGACAGTTAGCGGCTGGGTAGACCGTCAATCAAGGAAGTTTGCCTGATGAATCACCCGCTGCATGGCCGTTCGTCCCGCTCCCGTTCCCCCTTGCAACGCCCGCTGGCACTCGCGGTGGCCAGCTCCCTGCTACTGGCAGCCGCCCTGCCGGCGATGGCCTCCGATTCACTCGATGCCTGGCAACAGCAGCGCCAGCTGCAGGCGGCGTGGGCCCAGCCAGGCGGTGCACAGACGGACGCAACCGTCGGTGCTTCGGCGCAGGCCACGTCCACCCCGGTCCTGGGCAATGCGGGCGACGCCGCCAGTTGGCACAGCGACGAGTTCAATGCCGACTGGGGCCTGGCCGCGATGGGGGCCGACCATGCCTACGCCCGCGGCCTGACCGGCCAGGGTGTACGCCTGGCGCTTTTCGATTCCGGCTCGGCGCTGGCCCACCCGGAATTCGCCGGCCGCAACACCACCAGCATCACCATCGGCCCGGACTGCGCGACGGCGGGGATCGTCGCCGGCGAAGGGGCCTGCGCGCAGACCCGCGGCGAACAACCCGGCTACAACTATTACGGCCTCGGTGCCGGGGTGCCGGCGGCGCTCGCCGGTCGCCTGATCGCGGCCGGCCTGCCCTACGGTTTCAGCTACGCCGACCATGGCACCCACGTGCTGGGCACCATCGGCGCCAACCGCGACGGCACCGGCATGCATGGCGTGGCCTTCGGTGCCGACCTGACGGCAGCGCGCGTGTTCGGTGACACCTACTATGAGTGGCGCCTGGATCCGGATGGTTTCTATCGCCCCCGCGCGGTGTACCGCACCGACCCGGACGACGACGCCGTACTGGACATGTATGCGCAGATCCAGGCGCAGGGCGTGCGCGCCATCAACCACAGTTGGGGCATCTCGACCCGCAACATGAGTGCCGCGGCGCTCGACCGCCAGTACGCCGCGATTGGCGCGGATTACGACGTCTACGGCAGCATCTACGCAGGCAGCGACGCTGCCCCCGGGTCGACCCTGATCCAGGTGTGGTCGGCCGGCAACGGCAGCGGAGCCGTCGCGGGCATCACTGCGGCCCTGCCCCGCTGGAAGCCGGAGATCGAACCCTACTGGCTGGCCGTGGCCAACGTGCGCCAGCCGGTCGCCGACGATGGCGAAACCGACTATGTGCTCGACGACAGCTCAAGCATCTGCGGTGCCGCCGCCAACTGGTGCATCTCCGCCCCGGGCACCGACATCGCCAGCACCATCGTCTCCGGTGAGATCCAGGGACGCATCGAGGAAACCAGCGAGTACCTGCGGCTGATCATCGACAGCGAGAACACCGAGTACACCTACGGCCTGAAGACGGGCACCTCGATGGCGGCCCCGCACATCACCGGCGCTCTCGGGCTGCTGTTTGAGCGCTTCCCCTACCTGGACAACGCACAGGTCCGCGACGTGCTGCTGACCACCGCCCGCGATCTGGGCGATCCGGGCATCGATGAGATCTACGGCTGGGGCATGGTCGACCTGCGCAAGGCCATCGAAGGCTTCGGCTCGCTGCGCGTGGACACCGATGTGGTGATGAACCAGAAGGCCGGTGGCCTGAAGGTCTGGGAAGGCGAGGCCTGGGATGACTGGACCAACGACATCGGTGGCCCCGGCAAGCTGACCAAGTCCGGCATCGGCTGGCTGCGCCTGAGCGGCGACAACAGCTTCAACGGTGCGGTGGTGAACGATGGCGTCCTGGAATTGAATGGCGCCAACACGCTCACCTCGGCAGTGGAGGTGAAGGGCGGCCAGTTCCTGCTCAACGGCTCGCTGGTTTCCACCGCCCTGAACACCACCGGCGGCGTCAGCACGGTCAGCGCCGGCGGCGTGCTGGACCACAGCAACCTGGTGGTCGATGGCGGCGTGATCTCCTTCAACGGTACGCAGACCGGCGGTAATACCACCGTAGGCGCCAATGGCCTGCTGAAGGGTGTCGGCACCCTCGGCACCACCCGGGTCGACGGCATCATCGCGCCGGGCAATTCGATCGGCACGCTGACCGTCAACGGTGACTACGTGCAGGGCGCTACCGGTGTGTTCGCGTCTGAACTGGCGCCGGGAGGCCGCAGCGACCAGCTGCACGTCACCGGTACCGCCACGCTGGACGGCACGCTGGTCGCGCTGCCCGAACCGGGTGTGTACTACCTGGGAGAGCAGTTCAACATCCTGCGCGCCGACGGTGGCATCAACGGTCAGTTCGCCCGTACCGACTTCAGTGCATTCTCGCCGTTCCTGCAGTTCAGCCTGGCCTACAGCGCCAATGGTGCACGCATCGACGTGGCCCGGGGTGCGCTGCTGGCCACCGCGGCCACCACGCGCAACCAGCGCGCCGTCGCTGGCGTAGCCGACGGCCTGGCGATCAACCAGGGCCTGCCCCGGCCGCTGACCCAGCTGTTCCCCGCCCAGGTCGGTGCCGCGCTGGACGGCCTGAGCGGCGAGCTGCATGCCGCCACGCCGCTGGTGCTGGTCGAGAGCAGCCGCTACGTGCGTGATGCAGCCTTGTCGCGGCGTGCGGGCGATGCGTCGCCGGGCAGCACCGGCGACGCGACCGGTGCGTGGGTACAGGCGATCGGCGGCAACGGCAAGCTCGATGGCGATGTCGAAACCGCGCGCACGGATGCCAACAGCAACGGCCTGCTGGTCGGTATCGACCGCGAGTTCGATGGCTGGCAGGCCGGCGTACTGGCCGGCACCGGCCGTACCGACGTCAAGCAACGCGACCGCCGTGCCAAGTCGAAGATCGACAACACCCACTTCGGTGCCTACGCCAGCCACAGCTGGGGCGGCTTCGGTCTGCGCGGTGGCGTGGCCTGGAGCAAGCACGAGGCAGAGAGCACCCGCGAGCTGGCGTTCGCAGGATTCAGCGACACGCTCACCGGCCGTTATGACGCCCGTACCCGCCAGGCTTTCCTCGAAGCCGGCTATCGTTTCGGCTCTGCTGAAGGCGGCCTGGAGCCCTACCTGCAGGTTGCCCGCGTCGAAGTGGACCTGAAGCGCATCAACGAGCGGGGCGGCGCCGCCGCACTGCAGGGCAAAGTGGAAGACACCCGCACTACCGTGGCGACCGCCGGGCTGCGCTTCGACAAGGGTCTGAAGGCATCCTTCCAGCACGACAGCTGGCTGCACCTGCGTGGCGCGGTGGGTTATCGCCGGGCCTCCGGCGACCGCAGCCAGGTGGCCAACCTCGCCTTCGCCAACGGTGGCAGCGCGTTCGCCGTCAGCGGCGCGCCGATCGCCGACAGCGCTGTCGTGGCCGAGCTGGGGCTGTCCGCGTGGCTGACCCCGCGGCAGTCGCTGGAACTGGGCTACAGCGGCCAGTTCGGCAGCGAGAGCCGTGACCACGGCGCTACGGCGCGCTGGTCCGTGCGCTTCTGATCCACGTTCAACTTACCTTCTGAAGAGCATTGGGGCGGCCTGGGGCCGCCCCTTTTTTCTCCGACAATGCAGCCCGCGCGATCAGGCTGCCTTCATCGCGTGCTTCCGCGCACGCATCACGTTGTGGCATTCCTGCACTTCCGGCAGCAGCTGGGTCACTTCCTGGCGTACCGCCGGCGGCAGGCCCTCATCCTTCAGCGCGTCCTTGAAAGCTGCCAGCAGGCGGTCTTCCGATTCTTCCAGCTCGGCCACATAGCCATAGTTGGTGTCGCCGAACGCTGCGCGCACCTTGCCGTAGAACTGCTGCATCGAGCCGACCAGGGTGCCGTGCTCTGCAGGCTTGCCACCGGTGGCCGCAACCGCGCCACTGAGTGCCGACACGATGCGGCCCTTGACGCCGGCAATGCGGGTGAACAGTGCCGCCAGTTCGGCGTCCTTCACCTTCGTGGCCGCCTCTTCGTAGAACGACTTGCCGTCGCGTGCGATCTCGATCAGGTCGTTGAGACGATGTTCGATGGTGGACTGGGTGCTCATGTTCTGCTCCTGAAGTTCAGATTCGTTGGGAACGGACAACGGTGTGCGTTGCCTGCATCACTACCTTGGACAAAGGAATGTGGCCCCGGGGTGAGCGTCGTTTGATGCATGCATCACGTCGCTCAACGCGGCCTGACCGCCGCTACCAAGGCACGAAAAGGATGATCCCGGTAATCACCAGCACGGCGGCCAGCACTCCCAGCAGCACCTTCCCTTGTCGCCAGCTCGGCGTCGGTTTTCCTGGCGTGTTCATCGTGTTTTCTCCTGTCGATGCGGACGCTGGCAGCCTGATGCATACGCCAGCGTCGGCACGTGCACGCCATGTGCATCGCGCGTGCACATGTGAGGGCCCTGCATGGACCATGCCGGTGGACAGCGATATCGCGCTCACCGCCTGTACGCCGGGCATCAACGCCGGGCCCGCTACGGTCATCCTTCCTTCCCGACTGGAGCCGCACATGGCCATCAAGACTGCCGAAGACCTGTTCATCCACGAACTTTCGGACATCTACAGCGCCGAGAAGCAGCTGACCAAAGCCCTGCCCCGCCTTGCCCGTGCGGCCGAGAATCCGGATCTCGCCGCCGCCTTCGAAACCCATCTGGAGGAAACCCAGGGCCAGATCGAGCGGATCGACCAGGTGGTCGAGACGCTGGGCATCCGTCTCAAGCGCATCAAGTGTGCAGCGATGGAAGGGCTGGTGGAGGAAGGCAAGGACGTCATCGACAGCATCGACAAGGGACCGGTGCGTGATGCCGCACTGATCGGTGGCGCCCAGAAAGTCGAGCACTACGAGATTGCGTCGTACGGCACCATCGCCGCACTGGCCAAGCAGCTGGGCTACAAGGACGCGCTCCCCCTGCTGCTGGAAACACTGGCCGAAGAAAAGTCGACCGACGAGAAGTTGACCCTGCTGGCCAAGGGGGGTGGCAACGCCAAGGCAGCACAGGCCGCCTGAGTTCCACTGCCATACGCCGCCAGGAACGGCGGCGGCAACAGGAGATCCCGATGCATCCGGATATCATCGGCTGGATGGCGACCCTTGTGCTGGTCGCCACCTTGCTCAGGCAGATGGTCAAGCAGTGGCGTTCGCCACATCCCGAGACACTGTCACGATGGTTGTTCGCCGGCCAGGTGGTGGCCTCGGCGCTGTTCACCCTCTACAGCCTGATGCTGGGCAGCAGCGTCTTCGTAGTGACCAATCTGCTTCTGTTGGCGACGGCTCTGCTTGGGCAGGTGTTGGCGCGGCATAGCCAGAGGCAGGCACCCCTGCCTCCGCCCTGTTGATCACCGCTGGCGGATACCGGCCGGCCCGGGATCGCCGAACAGGACCTGATCGCGGGGACAGAAAAAGCTGCGTCGCCGGGTTCTGCCCAGATACTGCTTGCTGACGGGGCTGCCACATCGCGGACAGCTGCGTTTGGCATGCACCTGCCAGTGCTTCTTGAGCTCGTGGCGACGCTTCCATTCCAGAAACTCGTAGCTGTAGGTCCTGGCTTCGCGGATCAGTGAACCCAGCCTGCGCGGCGGCAGGTCACCCACACGCGTGGCCGGGTGTACGCCGATCCGGAACAGCACCTCGTTCTTGATGATGTTGCCAACGCCGGCAAAAACGTTCTGGTCCAGCAGTGCGTCGCACACCAGGGCGTCAGGCATCGCTTTCAGGCGGCGGCGCGAGAGCCGGGGGTCCCACGCATCACTCATCACATCGGTGCGCCAGTTGTAGGCTTCTTCCAACGGGCCGTCGATGAGTTTGACCGAACAGGCATAGAGGTTCAGTTCGCCGGCATCGAACCTCAGCGATACGCGCGGAGGCGAAGGCTTACGCTCATCGATACGCCAGCTGCCGAACAGCATCAGATGGATCCGCAAGGTATGCGTGCCGAACTCCAGCAGGAAGTGCTTCCCCCAACTGCGCACGGATCGCACGCGCTGCCCTGCAAGCATGGACAGGTCAATCCGGCTGTTGCCCCCGACATGTCGCAGTATCTGGCCGGTGAACATCTCGGCGGCCTCGCGCAGCAGCACGATGGAAGGGCCTTCAGGCATGGCCGTGTTCTCCGAGCAGTGCCTGCAATCGCAGTGCATTGCTGACCGCATGGCCCTGCGCCGTGTTGTCCAGGATCATCCAGGCGCAATGGCCGGCACGCGCGCGGTCCCTGAGCAGCCCGGCCAGCCGTGCCAGTGTGGTCTCGTCATAAGCGCTGCGATAGATATCCGGCTGGCCGTGCCATCGCCAATAGCTCCAGCCGCGGGCCCCGCCCGGCTCGCCCGCCTGCGCGACCCGCGCCGGGTCCGCCGCCACGCGCGCGATGTCATGGACCGCCAGCAGCGCATCCACCTCGGCACTGAACCAGGACGGATGTCGAGGCTCGCACGCCACCGGCCTGCGCGTGCGCCGACGCAGATCGTGCAGAAACGGTTCGACGTGCTGCGGCTCGTACGCCAGGCTGGGAGGCAACTGCAACAGCAGCGCACCCAACCGGCTGCCGAGTTCTTCCACCGTAGCCAGGAACGGGTCGAGCAGCGGGCCGGCACCGCGCAGCCGCTGCTCGTGCGAGATGGAACGCGGCATCTTCACCGTGAAGCGGAAATCGTGCGGAACGGAAGCGGCCCAGCGCCGATAGCTCTGCGGCAGGTGCGGGCGATAGAACGAGGAGTTGATCTCGACCAGGGAAAAGCGCGTGGCGTAGCGCTGCAGCAGACTGTCGCCTCCACCGAAGCTGGAGCGATCCTCCGCCGACAGGGACCATCCTGCGCAACCGATGCGTATCCGCGTTCCGGCAGCGTGCTGCCCCACCCCAACGCTCATGAACCGTCCCCGCCAGAAGGCGCGGCCTGCATCATCGGTCCGCCCTGACCGGTTCGCAGCAGAGGCGCCGTCAACAGCTGCAGCCTGTCCAGCGCGCTGGTCGGAATTCCGGTGATGACCGTGCTGCGCGCGAACCCGGTCCAGTCGGACAGTGCCACCCTGCCGAGTGCCGAGTGCTCCACCTGCAGCCAGCCCATCCGCCAGTGCGAGAACTGGCGGCGACCGATGCGACCGCGGTTGAGCTCGACCACACTGTGATGGCTGCTGCTGTCGAGGATGCGCCGCCACGCGGCGTCCATGCCCTGCTGTGGCCCCTCCAGGTACTGCAGGAAGCGATGGCCATCGAACAGAAGCACGCCGGTGATGTCCGCTGCTTCATTGAATGCCAACGCGTCGTCGACGAGACCGCGCAGCCGCTCCGCGCTCAATGAGGCAACGGCTTCGCTCGCATAGGCAATCGCACGCAGAGGCATGGGGGCGCCGACGGTTGCAATAGGCTCTACATTAGTCTTCGCCGCCGAAGGTCCAGTGACTTCGGCGTGGAGGCTGCGTTCAAGTGTGGGGTCGACTCTGCACTCGAGGAGATGGCACGAGGTATACGGCGGCCAAACACGGGAAACATTCCAGGGCCGACCAGAACCGGAACCCGGGCAACAGCAATCGCGGTTTCGCTTCGTTGCAGTGGTGCTCCAGCCCGTCGCCCTGCCCGTTGCCGCCGATGCGCGCTCAGGCCTGCAGTACGGATGAGGGAGCGGCAGGAGGCATCGTGTGCATACGCGCGGCATCGGCCGGGCGCCCCTCCGCAGCAGACAGCACCTGCATGACCCGATGCTCCGCTCGACGCTGCGCGGCCTCCACGCCCACCACGTAGACGAAGCGGCCATCGAACTTGGCCTGTGCGCCGTCGAGGCCGTCTGCCAACAGCAGTGCCCGCTTCAGCGACTTCATCCAGGCGCGGGAGGGCACCCTGTCAAGTTCGACGACGACTGCCATCCCACCGCAGGCGAGCGGCATGCTTTCCACGCGCAGCACCTGGGGCGCAGACAGGGATCCGGAAGCGTTCATTGGGCGACTCCTCGTGCGGGGACGGCGGCAGTATCCACAGTGATCGCCAAGGCATCGTCAACGTTGCCGGCCCATCCGTGCACGCTGCCTGCACGGCACGCGCGGCTTCGCGTCGACACCACATCATCTCCGCATCGCCTTGATGGCCTGCGGCGGACACTGTCGTCCCCACGGCTCTATAGACCCACCTCATGCCTCCCACGACCGGCCAGCCTCCCTGCAATCTGCTTCTGGTGGAGGACCAGTTCGATCTGGCGGCACTCATGGAACAGGCACTTGAGGACAGTGGCGACCACGTCACCCATGCCTACAGCGTGTTTGATGCCCTCGGCCTGCTGGACCGTCAACGGTTCGATGGCGCGGTACTGGATGTGGAACTGCGCGATGGCGTGGTGTTTCCGGTAGCCGACCGCCTGGCCGAACTGAAGATTCCCTACCTGTTCGTCTCCGCGGTGTACGACCAGCTGGTACCTGCACGCCACCGGCTTGCCCCCTTCGTCGCCAAGCCGTTCCACATCGAGGGCCTGCAACGCGCTGTCCGTCAGACGCTCTGCAGCGATACGGCGGCGGGAGGCCAGCGCTGAACCAGATCGTGCAGCAGCGAAACGCGCTCCGCCGAGGGCGGCTCAGGCCGCGCGGGCGTAGGGCTCGACCACGGCAAGCAGCCGCTCCATCGCCGTTGCATCCTCGTGACCGTCGGCAGCGCGCAGGATGAAGCTGGTCCAGTCCGCCCGGGCGATGTCCCGCAGGATGTCCGACTCTGTATGCAGGCATCGCATTGGCCAGAACGGCAACCGGCGCTGACCGACTCGACCGTGGGCCAACTCGATGATGCCACCATGGCTGCTGGCACCCGTCACCCGTGAGTAGGCCACCTCCAGTCCATCCGGTGGGCCTTCCATGTACTGCAGGAACCGCTGCCCATCAAACAGCAGCACACCGGTTACGCCCGCGCCTCGATTGAAACGCGCGGCGTCGGCCATCAGGGATTCCAGCTTCCCGGTCGTGAAGCCCTCGCTGGCCTCACTGATGTAGACGATGGCTCTGTTCGGCACGCTCCGGCTCCTGCTCCCACAAACGCCGAGCGTATCGTGCCTCCCGTTCACCGCCTGTGTACGCGTACCGTGACCCGGTTACACTCCGCTGCATTCATACTCGTGTTGGCGGCCGCAACGCGGCGTCATCGCGACAGAGACCGGGCTGAGCGCAGGCAGTGCAGCAGCTCCCACAGCCATGAGAACACAACCACCACCGCCGGCAGCAGCGTGAGCACCCACTCCTGCGCCGGCGCCGGGCGCCATTGCAGTGCCCACGAAGGTTCAGCGTGATGGGCCACCCAAAGCACGAACAGCCACGGTGCCACATCCAGCACGCTGTGCACATGCTGCTCGGCCGGACTGATGCGTCGCCGGCCATCCGCGCTGGCGGTATCGAGATACCCCGCGATCGCATGGGCGGCCGCCAGCACGGCAAGCAACACCGCCAGCGCCCGCGTATCGGCCAGCAGCAACCAGGCCAGCACACCAGTCCCCACAAGCCCCAGCTGCACCCCATGCAGCGTGCTCTCGCGCAGGCCCGAGGTGTGGGGCAGATCGGTGCGGCGATGAAAGTGGAAGTCCAGCGTGCCTGCGGCAAGCCACAGCACGTACAGGACCATCATGGCCGAGCCGCTCATGCTGCTCTCACGGCGTAAGCACGATCTTGCGGCAGTCATCGTCCTTGGCATCGAACATCGCGTAGCCCTGTGCGGCGTCGGCCAGCCGCATGCGGTGGGAGATGATGTCGCCCGGGTCGAGGCGGCCCTCCATGATGGCATCCAGCAGTTCCGGCATCAGGCCCTGCACATGCGTCTGTCCCATCTTGAAGGTCAGGCCCTTGTCAAAAGCATCGCCGAGCAGGAAGCCGTGGATGAAACCGGCATAGACGCCGGGAATGCTGATCACGCCGCCTCTTCGCGCGGCCGCGATGCACTGCCGGATCGCCACGCCACTGCTGCCTTCCAGCTTGACGGTGGTCAGCGCTGTTTCCAGTGCACTGCCTTCGGCCTCGAATCCGACGGCCTCGATGCAGGCATCCACGCCCCGGCCACTGGTCTGGCTGAGGATGTAATCGGCAGGATCCGGAATATCCCTGAAATCGATCGGAATGACGCCGTAGGCATCCCGTGCATAGTCCAGCCGGTAGGACAGATGGTCGACCATGAAGATGGTTTCCGCACCCAGCAGGCGGCAGCATGCTGCGCTCATCAGGCCGACTGGACCCGCTCCGAAGATGGCCACGGTCGAGCCCGGCCTGATGCCCGCGTTGAGTGCAGCCTGGTAGCCGGTGGGCAGGATGTCGGACAGGAACAGGACCTGCTCGTCCGCCACACCGTCCGGAATCCGCAGCGGGCCGATGTTGGCCTTGGGCACGCGGACAAATTCAGCCTGCCCCCCGGCCACGCCCCCGTACAGGTGGCTGTAGCCGAACAGCGCTGCAGGAGGCAGCAGGCCTTTCTGGTTGAGCGCCGCCCCCTTGCCGGAATTGGTGGTCTCGCAGGCGGCATACTCGGCCAGGCGGCAATGGAAGCACTCACCGCAGGCGATCACGAACGGGATCACCACGCGGTCACCGGCGCGCACCTGGGTAACGGCGCTGCCGACCTCTTCCACGATGCCCATGAATTCATGGCCGAGCACATCGCCATCATGCAGGTCCGGGATCTTGCCGCGATACAGGTGCAGGTCCGAGCCACAGATGGCTGTTGCGGTCACGCGCAGGATGAGATCGTCATCCTGCGCCAGCACCGGATCGGGAACTGTCTCGACGCGCACATCCCTGCGGCCGTGATAGGTCAGTGCCTGCATCGTGCTTCTCCAAGGGAACGGACCTGCAGGATCGCAGCCCGCCCCCTGCGGGCAGAGTGACCGCACGGTGTGCGGGATGTTCATTCGACTGCGCCATTGCGTTAACCCGGACGCGCGCAGGCTGGAGCCTCCATCCACGGGAACACTGCCATGAGCAACAAGCTGCCGTTCAACCCCACGGTCGATGTCGATGACCAGGCCAAGGCACATACACCCGACAAGCGCCGCAACGACAACGCCAGATGGAAGGAGCACGACATGCCCGACGATGGCGATGGCCCCAAGGCGCGCCCGGATGACTATGAACGGCTCGATCCGGACCCCACCGGAAAGCGCCATCGCTGAGTCCGCCTCACGGACCGCATGCGCCGGATTCACGGATGTTTCGTGACCGGCCACGCAAGCTCACCGCATCCCCCATAGGATCTGCATGGCGAGGTGCTGCATGTGGAAGCGGAACGGTCTGTCACTGGTGCTGCTGGCTCTGACCGTGCTGTTCATTGCTGGCCAGGCACTGTCAGGACTGCAGGTGCACAACGAAGAGCTGGTCCACCACGGCCGCGCGCCACTGGATCTGTGGCATTACCTGGCCAGCGGCCACTTCATCAGTGCCACCTTCGAGAACTGGGAAAGCGAGTTCCTGCAGATGGGCATGTACGTGCTGCTCACCGTCAGCCTGCGCCAGCGCGGCTCTGCGGAATCGCGCCCGCTCGACCCTGCACAGGAACACGCACGGATCGAGCCCGGCCCGACACCCTGGCCGGTGCTGCGTGGCGGTATATGGAAGACGCTCTATGGACATTCACTGGCGATCGCCTTCGGACTGCTCTTCCTGGTCAGCTTCAGTCTGCACGCCGTCGGCAGCTGGAAGGCAGAACAGGTGGAACAGCAGTTGCAGGGGCTGCCCCCTCCGTCCTTCCTGCAGCATCTGACCAGCAGCACGTTCTGGTTCGAGTCCATGCAGAACTGGCAAAGCGAATTCCTGGCGGTACTGGCCCTGGTCGTGCTGACCATCTTCCTGCGGCAGAAGGATTCCCCGCAGTCCAAGCCCGTGCAGGCGCCGCATGCGCAGACCGGAGACTGAGCCATGCCACGCCAGAATGCCACGACCGCACTGCTGGTCATCGACATGTTCAGCCGCTTCGATTTTCCCGACGCTGGCGCGCTGGCGCCCCTGGCGGAGCGGGCCGCGACCCGCATCCGCAGGGTGCGTGACCATTGCGATGCCCGCCGCTGGCCGGTGATCCATGCCAACGACAACTTCTCCGACTGGCAACGGGATTTCCGCCAGCAGGTGGAGCAGTGCAGGCGGGACGGTGGCAGTGCCGCGCGCATCGCGGACAAGTTGGCGCCGGCCCCTCACCACTATTTCGTGCTCAAACCGAAGCACTCGGCGTTCCTCGCCACGCCCCTGCCGATCCTGCTGGCCAAACTGGGGGTCCGCCACCTGTGGCTCACCGGCATGGCGACCGATTCCTGCGTACTGGCGACCGCGCTGGATGCCAACGCGCGGGAGTTCAAAGTAACCGTGGTGGCTGATGCCACCGCGGCGCTGCCAGCACGCAGGAGAGTGGCACTGCAGACGCTGGAGCGTTCAGGCGCCGCACGGATCGAGACGGTTGCCGGGCTGCTGTCCTCGCCGCGGCGAGCGCAGCACTGAGCAACGGTCGATTTCCGGTCCTGCCGCTCGTCGAAACAGGGAAGGCAGGCCTCCGGCCGGCCGGAGCACCTCCGATGACCGCGATCCTCACTGCCTTCGCCACCTCGCCCGATCGCGGCCAGGGCCTGGCCCGCGACATGCGCGTGCGCTGGGCACTGGAAGAACTGGGCGTGGCCTATGACGTCCAGCTGCTGTCCTTTGCCGAGATGAAGCAGCCGGCCCATCTGGCGCGCCACCCCTTCGGGCAGATCCCCACCTACCAGGAAGGCGAGCGGGTGCTGTTCGAATCCGGCGCGATCCTGCTGCACCTGGCCGAGCACCATCGCGGCCTGCTGCCGGCCGGGGACAGCGCCCGCATGCGCGCGATCATGTGGATGTTCGCTGCGCTGAACACCGTCGAGCCGCCCATCGTCGAGCGATCCATGGCATGGCTGCTGGAACGCGAGCAGCCCTGGTATGCACAGCGGCAGGTGATGCTGGACGAGCGCGTGCACGCACGGCTGTCCCAGCTGTCGGCATGGTTGGGCGACAGGGCCTGGCTGGAGGACGAATTCAGCGTTGGCGACCTGATGATGGTGGCGGTGCTGCTGCGTCTTCAAAGCAGCGGCATGATCGGCGGGTATCCGACGCTGGCCGCCTACCTGGCACGGGCCACGGAACGCCCTGCCTACCAGCGCGCATTCGCCGCCCAGCGGGCGGTCTTCCAGAGCCGGTAGCCCTGCATCGGGCGGAACCCCGATGCGCCGACACGGTTGACGCCTCACCAGGCTGCGCCTACAGTCTGCGCCGCAGCCCCGCAACGGCGCTGCCGCAGGCGTTATCGTCATCCAACGCGCCCACAGCCGGGAGGGCCTCAGCAGAGGAAACCCGGGCGACAGGCGCCACGGTACTGCCCTGCCCTTCGCTCCTGCGGGAGTGGATGCATCACGCCGTGGCCTTTCCCAAGACCCTCTGGAAAGGCACTCCCATGAACCTCACCGGCAACACCATCCTCATCACCGGCGGCAGCCGCGGCATCGGCCGTGCATTGGCCGAGGCGCTCCACGACCGCGGCAACCAGGTCATCATCACCGGCCGCGACCGGGCACTGCTGCAGGCGATCGGCGAGCAGCGCCCGGGCCTCGTCGCCCTGCCGCTGGAGCTGGGCGATCCTGCATCACTGGCGGACCTGGCCGAGATCGTCCATGCCCGCTTCCCCAGCCTCAACGTGCTCATCGCCAACGCGGGCATCTCCCGCCCGGAAAACCTGGCCAGCGGCCACTGGGACGACTTCGATGCCGAAGCCATCATCGACACCAACATCCTGGGGCTGCTCCGCACCGTGGCCACGTTCCTGCCGTTGCTGACACAACAACGCAGCGCCACCTTGATGGCCACCGGTTCTGCGCTCGCCTTCCTGCCACTGGCCAGCTTCCCGACCTACTGCGCCAGCAAGGCGTTCCTGCATTCGTGGCTGGTATCGCTGCGTCATCAGCTTCGCCATCTGCCGGTGGAGGTGCTGGAACTGTCGCCCCCGTATGTGCAGACCGGACTGACGGGTGAGGCGCAGGCGACCGACCCGCGCGCGATGCCCGTGCAGGAGTACGTGCAGCAGGTTCTGCTGAAGCTCGAGCGTGGGGACCACCCGCGGGGTGAGCTGCTGCTGGAGCCGGACCAGGCGCGACGCTGGGCCGA
Source organism: Stenotrophomonas sp. TWI169 (assembly GCF_039674705.1). NCBI lineage: Bacteria > Pseudomonadati > Pseudomonadota > Gammaproteobacteria > Lysobacterales > Lysobacteraceae > Stenotrophomonas > Stenotrophomonas sp. TWI169. The sequence goes on from NZ_JBDJOB010000003.1 coordinate 24,446, forward strand.
ACGCGATGGCACCTACGACACGCTCTTCGCACTGATGAATCCAGCCTAGCGCAGGCACGGAATGCAATGTAGGCCGCCGCCGGCAGACGCCGGCGGTGGCTTCAGCGCGCGCTGCGCCGGCAGGCCGCCTGCACCAGCATCAACTGCGCGACCAGGATCAGCATCGCGCATCCCGACAGCAACCACGGGTCGATGTACCACTGCGCGTTGAAGCTGAAGCTGCCTGAGGAAATGCGCTTCCAGCCGTTGAAGTGCTGCATCGCCGCGACCACGAACGCGAAGCCTCCCGCGGAGAAGGAGAGCCAGGGCACGACGATGCCGCCGGGCCGCGCGAACAGGGTCAGCACCCCCAGCACGCCGATGACCGTGCGCTGCACACGGCAATAGGGACAGACGTAGGCCAGCCCGCTCCACTCCACCGACCACGCCAGCAGGCTCACCAGCACAGCCACGGCGCCTGCGATGTACAGGGTCTTCGCTGGAATCGTCATGCCGCCATCGTCTGCCATCCTGTGCCTCCTTCGTCTCCGGACCCGCGCAGGGTAGCGTGAAACGCGCCGTATGACCCCACCCCGCAGCCCTGTGCGCGGAATGCTCTCAACGCGGGCTTCACCGGCTCTGGAGTCCGATCGGCCCATCTCCTGTGCCCTCGCGCACGGCCACCCTGCCTGTCTCCGCCTGAGGATATCGACGTGAACCACTCATCGCCTCCCCTTGCCATCCTCGTTGCACGCGTACTGCTGATGCTGCTGTTCCTGGTCTCCGGCCTTGGCAAACTCGGCAACCTGGCCGGCACACAGAGCTACATGGAGACGATGGGCGTGCCCGGCATCCTGCTGTGGCCAACCATCGCGTTCGAGATCATTACCGGCCTGTGCATCCTGCTGGGCTTCCAGACCCGTCTGGTCGCCGCGGTCCTGGCCGCCTTCAGCCTGGTGACCGCCTTCATCTTCCATCACCAGTTCAACGATCCCACCCAGCAGATCATGTTCCTGAAGAACATGGGCATCGCCGGTGGCTTCATTCTGCTGGCCTGCACCGGCGCCGGCCGCTACAGCATCGATGGTCGCCGGCGTCGCGGATGAGGGCAGCCTCGTCCATCTGAGGCTGACGGGGGTGGCAGCGTGTCGTTTTTCACCGCTCCCCCGCCTTCGCGATCTGCGCCGGCGCCCGACACCGCGCCAGTTGCGGGCCCCTGCCTTGCCTGCATCGGCGGGCCTGTGATTACGTGGTGCTCCAGATCGGCAACGCGCAAGGTCCTGCATGAGCGACACGGTGGATACCTTCTGCCCCTGGATCATCGGCCGTCCCTGCCTGCCGGTCGGCGAATGGGCGGACTGGTCACAGGTGCTGGTGGCAGTGGTGATCGGCTTCGCTGCCATCTATGTGCCCTGGCAGATGTCCCGCGCGCAGACCCAGCGCCGCATCACCACCTCGCTGACACTGTGCGGCATCACCCTCTTCCAGTTCCTGCAGGCGGCGAAGCTGGCCACGGATCGATCCGGCGACACACAGCTGTATCGCTACCACCGCACCTGCGGCATGGACATGCTCAACTCGCTGCGTCAGATTCCAACGCACGAGCTGATCGACTGGGATGTGATCCACGCACGTATCCATCTGGAGATGCGCTGCGTGCAGCTGATCGAGTACGCCGACAACTGGCATATCGAGCAGGAGGGCTTCGCGCGCCTGCCCGACAGTACGCTGGAGGAGCTGGCGCACCGCATCGGCCTGCTCCATGCAAGCCTGGATGAGGTGCGCGGCCTGCTGTTGCGCAGGCGGATGTTCTGGCCATGGCTCTCGCGCCGGGTCGTTGCCTTCGAGCGGCTGCCGACAGCGCCCGGGCCGGTCAGCCGGAGCGCATCAGCGATCCAATAGGGGTGGCCGACGCCAAGCCCGTTGATCACACGGTGGGGACCGTACCCCCATCGATCCGATACTCCGTCCCTGCGATCGACGCGGAGCGCGGGGAGGCCAGGAAAGCGATCAGGTCGGCCACCTCCTGTGGCTTGGCAGGTCGACCCACCGGAATCCCGCCCAGCCAATCCATCACGATCTTCCTGCCACCTTCGTAATCCGTTCCGGCCTCTGCGGCCATCCTCGCCGCGAACGCCACGGACGCCTCGGTCTCGATCCAGCCCGGCGCAACGCTCAGTACGCGCACTCCCTTAGGTGTCACCTCTCTGGCAAGCGACTTGCTGTACGTGGTGAGAGCGCCCTTTGCCGCAGCGTACGCAGTGGTGGACTCCGGCAGCGGCAGCACGCGCTGGATCGAGCTGACATGGATCACCACACCCGAACCCTGGTGCAGCATCGTGGGCAGCAGTGCACGGTCCAGGCGCACCGCGGACATGAGATTCAGGTTCAGCTCGGCGAACCAGTGCGCATCGCTAATGGCAGCGAAGCCACCACCGGGCGTGTTCGAGCCTCCGAGCACGTTGACCACGATGTCCACACCTCCCCACTGCCGGAGGACGGCCTGCGCAAGGTGATCCGTGCCTTCCGCGGTCGACAGGTCGGCAGCGACGTAGGTGACGCCCTCGCGCGTCTGGGTGGGAACGGTGCGCGCGGACGTCGTCACGCGCGCTCCGGCCTCCGCCAGGGTTTTCACAACGGCAGCCCCCAGTCCCAGCGTTCCTCCTGTGACCACTGCCCTCAGGTCCTTCAGTTGAAGGTCGAAGTTCATGCCGTGATCTCCAGCGATGCGATCCGGCCGCGCTCCAGTCGAAAGCGGTACGTCAGAACCGTCGGGCTGCCGGGAAGGTCACCGGTGACGTCGGCCTGCACCCTGTGGATGTCGTCCTGCCGCTCGATGGCAAACGGCACACTCGTCGCGTGGTACCGGGCCGTTGCCTCGGCCATGAACGCCTTGATGGCGTCGATGCCCACGTAGGTATGTCCGTCGTCCTTCATCACCGCGTGTGCCGTGAAGCACTGCGTCAAGGCGTCCGGGTTCTGCTCTGCCGCGAAGTACGCCGCAATGGGCTCGGGAAGGGTCAAGGCGCTCACGTTTCTGTCTCCTCGGGTGAATGGCCCGTAGGATGCGCACCCAGGCTAATTTATTGAATATCCTAGAATCCGGATGGGCTCTTTAGAAACGAGTACATAATGCGCGGATCCGACTTTGCTGAACTCAGGGCCTTTGTTGCCGTCGTGGAGCGTCAGAGTTTTGCGCGAGCCGCCGAGCATCTTGGCCTGTCGCCTTCGGCGCTGAGCCAGACGATCCGCCAGCTCGAAGGTCGCATCGGCGCCCGCCTTCTGAATCGCACCACGCGCAGCGTCGCACCCTCGGCAACGGGCGAACTGCTCTACAGGCGCATCGCCCCGCTGTTCCGGGAGATGGCTGCTGCAGTGGCGGATGCCGGTGAGGCGACGGGGCGGATGAGCGGCACGCTTCGCATCAACACGCTGGGCATCGCGGCAAGGACGGTCATCGCCCCACGGCTTGCGCGCTTCCATCGCGCGCATCCTGATGTCGTGCTCGACATCGTGGTCGACGATGCGCTGGCCGATATCGTCCGCGGCCGCTTTGATGCAGGCATCCGCGTCGGCGGCCAGCTCGAAAAGGACATGGTGGCCGTCCGCCTCACTCCCGACATGAAGATGATGGCGGTGGCATCGCCCGACTACCTCTCACGTCGAGGCACCCCCACCTCGCCGGCCGAGCTGCACGAGCACGCGTGCATCAACTGGCGACTCGAGATGGATGGCAGGCACTATCGCTGGGAGTTCGAGAAGCAGGGGCATCGGCTCGATGTAGCCGTCGATGGCCCTGTCATCACCAATCACGCTGACGTCGGCATTGCTGCTGCGCTGGGTGGGCTCGGCATTGCCTATCACTTCGAGCAGGACGGCGTAGGCGAACTGCTGGCCCAGGGGCGGCTGGTCAGGGTCCTGTCGGACTGGTCGATCTCACGCCCCGGGCTGTTCCTCTACTACCCGAGCCGGCAGCATCGACCCGCCCTGCTGGGCGCCTTCATCGACTGTCTTCTGGATCAAGGGCCATTCGAAGAAGGGAAGCAGACAGAGGTGCGGTCGCGCTGAGGATGGGGTGGGCGCAGCACTCACAAAATCCGACCATCTCATTGAATTTAAAAGAAATATGCCCCCTCCCTGATCTTTGACTCACATCTTGATTCGCTTTGAATAGGCCTGTGAGTTGCCTCCGAACCAAGCCCAATGGACTAATGGCCACAGCCGTATCGTCCCTCATCAGGCAGATGCATTCCGTAGGCGTCAGGACGATCTCGTCATCCTCGGGGGCCCCTGAAGCAGTGCCCGGCTCCTATTCCAGACTCCGTTCTTCAAGATGCTATTGAATCGGTGCAGGATCATCCTGGGCGGCAGCAGATGTACCCAGGCCCCTTGCAATCCATTGCGCGGGACTGGTCAAAGCATCAGTATCCGCAGACGACAACGGGAAGGAGCATGGATGTGCTGAAGATTCCAAAGAAGGTCTCGGACAGGTGGCCCACAACGGTAAGGTCGCTGGTCTCGGTCGCCATTTCCCACAAGACCAAGGATGTGTCTGAAGCCGATACGGTGACTCTGGTCAAGGACATGCTTGCCGACATCTTCGGTTACGACAAGTACAACGAACTGACTAGCGAGCAGCAGATCAGGGGAACGTTCTGCGACCTGGCGGTAAAAATCGATGGCAAGATCAGAGTTCTGATCGAAGTGAAAGCAGCAGCAATCTCGCTGAACGAGACACATCTACGCCAGGCCATCAACTATGGTGCCCACGAGGGCATCGAGTGGATCGTGCTCACCAACGCTCTGGAATGGCGCCTCTACAGAATCAAGTTCGGCCAACCCATCGAGTACGAACTCGTCTCATCGTTCTGCATAGCAGATGTCAACCTGAAGAACGAAGAAGACCAGCGAAAATTGTTCCTGCTCTGCAGAGAAGGAATCACCTCTGACGCAATGGGCCTGTATCACCAGCACATCTCCGTACTCAACAAATTCACGGTTGCGCAGGTTGTTCTCGGTGAGCCGGTCGTTTCTGTCATCCGCCGGGAGCTTCGCCGTCTTTTCCCGGAACTGAAGATCGAGTCGGAAGCAGTTGTCGAGCTTCTCAACAATGAGATTCTGAAGCGCGAGGTCCTGGACGGAGAGAAGGTGAAGGATGCCCAGCAGCGCATACGCCGCGCAGTCTCCAAGAATGCCAAATCGAAGGCAAAGAACGCTGTTTCGCCCGACACTGCGCGAGAGCCAGTACCGGGCTAGCTCCTAGGGAGCGCGCAACGCCTCTCCAGCTTCATGCCAAGGCGCGATGCTCCCTTTCGCGCCGACGAGGTCACTAGTGGGGGCGGCCACTCAAGGGAGGCCGCCCATCCGACCGGGGTCGGGATGAAAGAGACCGTTGCATGCACTCAGCTCCCGCCACATTCCCCATTGAGACGGGCTGCCAGAAGCCTGCCCGCAACCATCAGATCTGCCCGCGCGATGCTTCCCAGAACCAGCGCAGAACCGCGGCGACTCAAATCCAATGCACTCAAAACCGCCAGTCGTTGTATTTGATTTTCGAATGGTTGTTTGAGCCGCTTTTTGGCATCCAGAGACGTGTGCTTGAGGAAAATCCCAATGGCTGATGCCTCCGCATCTGCAGAGCAGAGGCGCCCCGATCGACATTCGCGAGCGGACGTCTGGACCGAACTCCGTTTTGGATGGGGTCGCGAAACGCCATTGATCCTGCAGGCAGAAACCGCTGAATGTGGGCCAGCCTGTCTGGCCATGGTCGCGGGGCACCACGGTCATCAGGTAGATATGCTGGGAATGCGGGCGAAATTCAGATCTCCGTACTCGCCTGGGGTCTCTCCATCGACGAATGGATCATCATGACTCCTGTCCGGCAATAGGAACCCCATATGACGGAACTTGAGCTCCTCAACAAAGTGGTCAAATGTCTCTTCAATCGGGATGTCGCGTCCAAGCACACTCAGTACGCCGATAGCACTGATCTTTCGCTCGGTCTCCAGCTCGTGAAGCCGCCCAACCGTGCGCGCGATCTTCTCATGCGATCCCTTCCCTTTATGGGTTACCCGGAATCTATCGTTGTACTCGGCTGGACCATCAAAACTAATGCCCACGGCAATACTGAACTCTGAAATCAGATCTTCCCACTCGGCCGTAAGGTGATATCCATTTGTCTGTATGCCAAGACTCAACCCGCATATGGGGGCCAACGTCTCATACAGAGCAGAAACCAGTCCCCTGAAATCGAGATCCCTCATCAGGGTGGGCTCCCCGCCGTGGAAGACAATGTTTACATTCCTGATGCCTAGATCCTCGACGCCACGCTTGATGTAATCAGCGACGGCTGAGAATTTGCCAGGCTTCATGATTGGATCGCGGTCCTTGTAGGAATCATCGCCCATGAAGAAGTACTAACAGTAGCTGCAAGCGAGGTTGCAGCGCTCGATCTTGATGATGACCTGCAGCTCATGTAGCTTCTGAATCGGGGAAGATGCGTTGCTGTTGACTACGTCGATCATGGTTGCCCCATAGGCGTGATTCGGGAAAGATGAAACGGCGTGTATAGGGATCTTGGGGGGGATTGGCACGACACGATCGACGGTTTCGCAGAGTTGTCGGAGTAGTCGATGCTCACTGCTCCTCCATTCCGGCAAGCTGAAATCCATGCAGATCGAGCGTCCAACACATGCTCTTTAAAATCAAACCCATCTATTGCCGCGGGTTTTCCCCCAGGCGTCAGAGAGCTACAGGTCTTCACCTCGGGATCAAGCACAATCACTCCGCCACCGGTAAACAGGCCGTAGTTCCCTTGGCAGTCGTTGCGTGAAACCTCTCGCATCAGTTCGGCGGCAATGCGGAACTGCTGGTCCTTGCTCAAACCGCTGATCGTTTCGCGAAGCACGTAGCCATTCTGGGCTAGAAGTTCGATCATGGCGTTCTGCACCGACGATCGCGCACCGAATGCCTCATTTAAGTCGGTGCGTTCATTGAAACGAGACGAGGAGTTCTCCTGCAGGGTACTTTTCCAGAACGTTCCCAGAGAAGCTGCTGGATCAGAATCTGTCCGGACGAGGTTGAGGAACGTGTAGACCATCCCGCAGGAGTAAGCGAGTTGATACTCGCCCTCACTGATCAGGTCGTTCAATGGTCGCTTCTTGTGCTCTGCCTGGTCGATACATGACTCTGCAGCTGCGCCTACGTCACGCGTGATCCCTTGCTCCTTGCTCCCAGTCTCCTCCGACAGAAACAAGCTCGCTGCCATTTCTGCCCCGCCCTCGAGCAGCATGATTCTGCTTTCCTGCGGGAGTGACTCCATCATCTGCACATCTTGATTCCACTGATGAAATGCTTCATGAGCAATGAAGTGAGACAAGTCTTTTGGAAAGCCTTTTGAGGTGTCCAGGCAACCCGCGCGAAGGCCAATCAGCAGCAGTCCGGGCAATGAGCTTCCGCTGAAGTGGCAGCCCTGCTGGGTATTGGCGCCCTGCTCAATCAAGAAGATTACAGAGCTCACGCTATGCCGCTCAGGTCCGAGGGCGCGCCTATAGAACTTCTGGGCCTTCTCCAGCCAATCCTGATACTGGCTCCTGAACGCCTGTGGCACGCCTTGATCCGCCAGCATCGTTGGAACGGGTACTGGCCGCCCATCGCTGAAGAATGCGTAGCCTTCGAACGCCGTCACCGGAGAGTTTGCCGGGTGCTGTGAGGCTCCTGAATCGATATCGCCACATAGGCGTTCATACTGCGGATCTTCAGGATTGATGAGGGGCCGGAGGTTGATCGCGACAGTTGAGGGCGCCAACCTGGTGATTAGCGGATACTTTCTTCCCTCGGGAAGCAGACTCCTGCTGATATCCAGGGTATAGGCGTGTTCGTCCGAGCGGGCGCTCTTCGACGCTTGCCACTCCTGCAGGTTGAGTTTGGGCGTACCCCGCGAGGTCACTCGCAAAGTCGCCTTTGACATGGCTATGTCGACCTCAAGGCCGGACGCGAGGCAATCACGCTTCCCGGCCCACGCGTTTGCCGTGAGCAGTGCCCACATGAGCAAGGTTGCCAACAGCGCCCACGGCTTTGGAGCTATTGGCACCAGTCGAATGAAAGCCTTGCCGGCAGTTTCGCGCATATCACACCGTCCACAGCCACTTCCTTGAAGCCTCAGACTCAGCATTACTCAGCCCTCCCGGTGGTTTATCTCGAACCGTTCGTCTGCACTTTGTATTGTCTCCATCCGATGGGCGATCACCACCCGGGTCATGCTCGACATCTTCACGGCCGCATTGACGCGCCGCACACACTCGAGGTCCAGATGGCTGGTTGCCTCATCCAGCACCAGCAGACGAGGGCGGCGATACAGCGCCCGAGCGAGGATCACTCGCTGCTTCTGCCCTCCAGACAGGCTGGAGCCCATGTCGCCTGCCAGAGTTCTGTAGCCCATTGGCATCGCCTCGATATCGTCGCTCACTGCGGCGAGTGTCGCCGCTTTCCTAGCAAGGCGAACCATCAGTTCCGTTACCTGCGCCGCACGTTGGCTTGGCGCCTGCGGCACGGCTACTGCAAGCACAACCCCGCACAAGGTGTTCGTCAGGCGAAGGAGGCCCGTGAACACAGAATGCCCACGTCCGAAGCATTCGCCAAGGTGCTAGCCTTCGCCCGCGAGCGCGGTGCCAGGTCGCCTCACACAAAGGGTAGCTGCCCCGCCTACATCGCCCCAGCGATGGTGCTGGCATTCAGCGCACGTCTGCGGGGCATCGAGGTCTGCACGCTGACTGACGTTCACCGCCTCGACCAGGGCGTGCACGGCGAACGACGGAAAGGCTCGCGTGCGTCGATCACAGAATGGAACAGCGAAATGACCGAAGCGTGGGAGACGCTGGTGACGCGGCGTGATGCGATATGGAACCGCGACGGCCGGAACTTCGCCATACCTATCCGACCTGAGAAGCGTTTTCTGCTTGTGGAGCAAACGGGAAATCCTATCGCACGATCTTCAACGTCCAGTGCCTGGCAACGGTTCATCCGTATGGCAATAAGCGAGGGCGTGATTGAGGAAAGCGAGCGGTTTTCGATGCATGGCCTCAAGCACCGGGGCGTTACCGACACCGCGGGCAACCTTGGCGACAAGCAGGACGCTGCCGGGCACAAGTCGCCAACAACGACAGGCCGCTACGATCACGGCATGCCGGTCGTGAAACCACCGCGCAGGCGCTGAATTTTCCCGACAATTCTCCCGGCGGCACAAAAGAGGCACTTGGGCGAAAGCCTAAGTGCCTGTTTTTTTATGGTGGCCCACCAGCAACCACAAAGAACCCACAAGTGCTTGATATGATTAATATTCAATCTACTTTTATCTACTTTAGACTCACAAAACGACTCACTTCGGCCGGTGCTTGAGAGGCCGGTGCGCGCTGGTTGCGTGCGACGTCGATCGGCCCCAACACTGGCAAACCGAAGGGAAGACCTAGAGAATCTTGGCCCCTTCCACCTTTACGGACAAATATGTTCGGCACAGGAGCCTTCAGGACTGACCTGCCGACGCCCACGCTCCTAGAATGCCTGGAGCGCGCCAAGGCCGAAATCGAGGTCGTATTCTCAGTACGCGGCGTCATCTTCAATCCCGGCGTCACGTTCGCTGATGAATGGGATTGGATACGCAGCGAAGGCGAGGAACGTCCTGACTACGCATCGGAATTTGATGATTGGGTCGAGCTCTTCCGCGCGAAGGGAACCCTACCTGAGGTCTATTTCATCCTTCGAGCTTCGATGAGCCTCTGGTTCGAGGCTGAAAGCGCATACCTCTCAGGCGACCGGGACCGCGCCTGGGCGGCACTCGTCCGGTGCAACTTCTTTCTCGGCATGTGCTGTTCACACGAATCCCACCGCGAACGGTCTAGCCGCGCAGGTCGCAATTCTGCCAAGCGCACGCTTCCACTTCGGGAGATGGTCTTGGAGATGCTATCCGCCATGCCCGACAAGTCACGAGCCACCAAGCAGGAAATATGGGATGAAATCGTCCCCGCCATGAGTTCTTTCGTTCCTCCTGGAGATGTTCAGGAGGGCCCACTCGATTGGGTGCGCAAATTGGGCCGCCACCCGAAAGAGCAGTACCGAGAATCATTCCATCGACGCGGAAAGGGAGAGAAGAGCAGGCACGGGAGAAGTGCTGACCCGGCGAAGCTCCTACGGACTTGGACCAACAACAACGAAGAAATACGTCAGCAGTTCTTCCGTGTGGTTGCAGGTCCATTGACCACTAGGAGAAAGAGAAGCAGTAAAGCGTAGGCTCCCCTACTCTGCAGGTCTGTCAGAGGCGCGTGGGCGACCTGGTCGATAGTCAACCGGGAGCTGCCCCTTGCCAAAGATTCGCCCGATCCCTGGCTCGTTCAATCTGGCGTAGTAGTCGGCCTTAGCAAGATAGAGAATCGCGTGTTTCAGTCGGGCCCTTTTCTCCACGTCATCGTGAGCAACCATGCCGATGCCAACACCGTTGAAGCGTTCGTAGTAGGCCTTATTGGCATTGCAGTTCCAGTAGCCCCCCTCCCCCTTAGTGATCACTTCACGCCAGTGCTCTCCAAGCATTTTCCCGATGGCAACATCTTGCCGAATCTCGTGCCCGTTGAAGAGCGCCATCACATGCACGTGATAGGACTTCGAAGGCCCGTACTCAAGCTTCCAGATGTACCCGACTAGAGAGGGGAACTTCAGGCGAAGTGCTCGGAGCCAGGCCGTCAGATCCCGCTTAACCCGCTCGGGCGCAATGGACTTCCCTTCAGGCGTCTGCCGATACTCCGCACTGTAGGCCAGATCCACTCGTACCACACAGAGGCGAGAGTAGCGCCTATAGAGCGAGTCCACGTAGTCCAATGCCGACCGGGCATTCTTCCTAGCGCTTCTCTCCTGAGCACTCAGCGCGGCAGTGAAGGAACTATGCAAAGCCTCCTTACGAATCCTGTCCACCCACTGATTGGCAGCAGCGGCATCGACATAGCCCCCGGTAATCACGTCCGCTCTGAATTCCCTGAATTCGCGAGACATGATCTCAAAGTATGGGCTGAGCTTGTGACTGGCGTAGAACTCCTCGATTGCCCAATAGTCCAGATTCTCGAGCATGCGAATTCGCTTGACGACCGGATGGATACGCAGGGCAGCGCGGCGACCCACAACTGTATACGCGAACAGCTCACCCTTAGTCCGGACCAACCCCCGCATCGCTTGATCCACCTCGATGATCTGCTGCGGGTAGCTGCGCCATGGTCCCACGACAACGCAGTCCTCACGGAGATCCAGCATTCGATCGCACCACTGGCTAATGAGGTTTTCTTCTTTTCTGTACATGCAGTTTCCAGTGCGACATACGTCGCGCTACTACATCTTCCCTGGTGGCTTGATTAGCCCTTCTTTGCCTGGAAGAACGTAGCTAGTTGTCAAGATATAGATATCCGGAACTACGCTGAACGCCACGCCCTATCGTTCAAGGCCTGGACCATCGTTCGCCCCCAAGAATTGATACCAATTCTTCGAGACCACGCGCAGTCGAGTTGGTGTCGCCTACGTAGTAGGAGCAACACGCTCAGCGATCCTGGCTTGGATCCATCCGTCCACTTCGCTCTCAACCCAAGCAATCGTGCCGGGACTCAAACGCACGGGCCGGGGGAAGGTCGGGTCATACCTCTTCGAACCCGGCTTGATGGCCGCGTAGATCGTCGAACGACCGAAGCCGGTCCTGCGTTCGACTTCCTGCCTCCTGATAAAGCGCTCAAGAACACGGTCGTGGCTGGGGGAATTCATCGTGTCGCCTCGTGCTGGAAGGGACACTCAAGCTATGCCTCAAGCTGGCAAGAGTCACGACCGTTAACCGGTTAACGTTCGTTAGCTAATGCTGGTCGTGACCAAGCTGGCACAAGGGGTTCCGGCCAGTTCGTTCCTTTTTCTCGGTCAAGTTGGTTCCATCGGTCCACTTTGGAAAGGCTTGGAAGCCCCGCTGCTGCATGACAGCGGGACGTCCAGCCAGATGGCTACCGAGATGCCTGCCCGCTGATCAAACCAGCAAGGAAGACAACCGCGAAGGCGGCCAGGTACTCGAGGGGGGAATTGGATCGTTCGATGAACACGATAGGCTCCTAGTCAGTAGGGAGACGGCATTGCGCCGGCATAGAGGAGAGGCTGGGGCCTCTCCCTATCGTGTTATAGGTTTGAACTTGGGTTGAGTGATCTCAGCTGTTCCGACCTGGCCCTCACTATGGCAGGGTGCAGCTAGGCGCGTAGGAGTACATCCATATGGGCACCCCCGAGACTGACGTTTCCCTTCTGGACGAGATCAAGGCACTTCGACAGCAAATAGCGGTGCTATGCGTCGATCTGTCAGGCAAGGACTGGCTAACCGCAGACGAGGCCGCCCACTACTGCGGTGTGTCAGTTAGCCAGTTCAATGCCCGCGCCCACGAATACGATCTTGATCCGCGCAAGTTCATGGGTAAGAAGCTCTATGCCAAGGCGGCTCTCTACCGGGCGATCTACGGCGCGAAGGCTTGGTCGCGTCCATCGGTAACTTCCGCACCAACCCTAGCTGCAACCTCCCCTGAGATGAAGGAAGCTCTTGCCCGGCTACAGCGCTATGACGAGCGCAAGGGGAAACGCTAGTGCAACCTCCCGGCAAGCTAATGACCGTTGCAGAAGCGGCTGAGCAGAGCGCGTGCTCTGCCAAGACGATACGCAGAGCCATCAATACAGGGCAACTGACGGCTGTCCGGCTCGGATCTAGTGCCAGATCGGATCGGATTCACCCCGCCGACCTAGAAGATTGGTGGCGCCGGTCACAGCACAGTCCGAGCTCAACACCCCCCAGCAGCGCCCTGGCTTGTCCCCACATGCCAAACGCAGATGAGCGCCTTGCTGCGCTACTTGACCTAAAAACGCCGCCAAGCAGCAGAAAGGGCGGTTCAAGCCTGCTACGGGAGCAAAAACGGAGTCGCTTGCGCAAGGGCACAGAACGCCAATAGAAGCCCGCAGTGGGACCATTCAGCTCAGGAATTGAATAGGCGCAACCACGACGACTTCCTCCTCATGATGTCGGAGCGATTTGCCAAGAGGAACCAGAAGAAGTCTTCAAAGTGCGGCACTAGAGGAAGATTCTCACCCTTTTCAGCCTCCTTCTGATGGGCCAGCCGCCCCATGTCATCCAAGAGGAAATGAACCGGCCTAAGAAGTTCGACCATCCGCCATACAGCAAGGTGCGAGGACTTTTTGCCAATACGCCTACGGTTGAGCTGATCAAAAACAGTCATCGGGTGGCCGGTCGCATCTAGCTCCCATGTGAAGCCATTAGGAATCCCCTGCCTATCCATAGAGTACATAAGCTGCAAAGACTGCTTTTCTCGCACGCTCCAAGGAGTGAACTCATCGTAGAGCGCAGCGCAAATTTTCCACCACTCGTACAACGGCGACTTCGACGCACTGCTAGCGTCAGATGAGGAAATTTCGTCCAGGTTGAAGTATCTGGTTGATTTAGCAAAACGAGAGAGGAACTCTACAATTTGCTCATCAACACCTACGGCGACCTTCTGTTTGGCCGAAGGTCGATAGACCTTACGCAGTTCATTGCAGGCAGTGTACAGGCCCGCGATGTCATGGCCGTAGGACTTGAGCTGACTCTTTGTGGGAGCCTTCAGATCGTTCTTGATCATGTAGTCCACAACTACCGCCAGCTTCAGAATTCTCTCAATGCCTATGGAGAGGTGGAAAAAGGCGGAATAGAAGTACCCGTCCTTATCCGCACCGAACTCGGCTTTCAAGAGCAGATCAAATCCGGATAGGATCGAATTCTTTGCAAGATGGCCCTCTTGAAGAAGCAGCGAAAACTGCTTCGAAAACCTCACGGATCTCACGACGTACGCTCTCCTCAATCAGTTCCTGGGCAGCAGAAGGGCCATCCACAGGATCAATTCCTACGGACCCGTGCAGGTGGACTGTGCTCTAGCTGCGCTGACTTGGTATCGAATGGACGACTGCATAGCGTCATCAGCCTCGACTGCGCAGGTCTGCCTGGGGTCCATCCGCGAAGCACACTTGGCCAAAGTCTCTGCCGACCTGGCCATCTCATCAGCGGCCAGCAAGAACTCACTGCAGAGACTTCCGGCCGCGGACACCAGATAGTTAGCGCGGCCGCTACTGACGCGTTCCGCATCGTCCACACTCTGCGGGCTTGTGGTGGCCGGCGCGCTGAACCTGGGCCAGTTGCCGCTAGAGCCTGCCAAGCGATATGCAGTCGGTTCTGTTGGAACCGAAGGGCTACGATGGACCGGTTGAGCATAGGTCGACGCTGAGACACTGGGCACGTATCCAGAGCCGTATGCTCCACTCGGTGGATGTAGAGCGTATGGATCCTTCTTGCCAGCCTGGCCCGTATAGGGGTTGTAGTTCCCCCGGGTCGAGTAGTTGTCCAACGTAGACCGGTTCGGAGCACTTCTATAGTGCGGGGCTACGTAGGTCCCGTCCTTCTTGACGTAACCGCTGACCCGCACGCCCCGAGCGTCGGCATGGCTTGCCCACGTCAATGCCAGCCCCATACAGAGCATCAGAAATCCTTTCACAGCGCCCACTCCCTTGCCTCTGGGATAGCCCCCATGAGGGCGTCCTGCAGCCGGCATGGCTGCCTGACCGGATGCTACCCCTCATTGGGTGCGGAGCCAATTCGTAGGCTATAGCCCCGAACCCAAGGCGATCCCGAAGCCAGGCGGGACCGTCTCCAGCCTTAAGAACTGCTCAAGACCCTCAGGACAAGATCATCACCATTCGCGAGCCATTCGTGTTCGTCGATGAACCAGGCACCACCGACTTTGCGGCCTGGCAGCTTGCCCGCGCGCAGCCAGCGCTGCAGCACCTGCATGGACGGGCGGCTGCCCTCTTCGAAGTAGCGGTCTAGCCACCGCTCGGGCGTCATCAATCTCATCGTGGCCCTGTGGCACCCCAGCATTCGCGACGAATAGAGTAGCCCCCGCGACGACCAAGGGAATGGTCACACCCTTGAGAAATCGGCATTGCTGGGTCGGAATCTCCCCTTCCATGGCCCCTTCGCCCTGAGCTTGATCTCCGCCGGCGGCCTGATCGGATTCAGTGCGGCCATCACTCGGGCCGCTCACCCGACTGGACCCAGCCGGCGGGAAACGGGGAGGTGCTGAAGCCTTGGTAGCCCTGCGAGGGAAACATTGCCGGAATAGTACGGCTGGCAGTCGCAAAGACTGCGACAAGGAGAATGAACCGCTCAGGGACCGGTCCGCGTAATGACCACTTCAACCTCCCCCCCACAGGGGCACGACGCGGATTTAATGACATTCTCGCCGTAGGATCGTTCGGTACGTAGCGAAAACACATTGGAATCTGGCCCACTCCAGCTGCCACCGGAGTAGGCGGACCCCTTCTCATGCGCAGAGGGCGTGTCAACGGTCCCGCAGGCCTTGCAGGTCAAGCGATAGTGAGTCGAGTCGATGATGCCCATACGCCCTCCGGTTGTTGAACCAGAGCATATTACTGCCACCTACGTCACGCCACTGGGGCTACGGCCTCAGCATATGCGGTCGATTTATTCAAGACTTCGGTCAGTCTCAGCCCGCTAGAGCGTGTCCTGCATTGCACCGAATGACTAGCGGTTGGCTTGCGCGCGGTACTCGCGATCTACCCGCCCCATCTCAGCTATTGCCAGGACAACGCCGACGATCGACTGCCGCTTGCGGTGGGAAACCTAGTCAACAGGATAAATGTTGTGTTCTCGCTCCCACCACACCATGTAGAAGTGGGCCTGCACAACATAGCCCCATGCCCTACACCTTTGGCCACCAAGGCGGAAACGGAAGACGGCGTCACCAAACTCTTCCAGCCCCCTGTCCAACCACCTCTCCCTGGCTTCAGAGGCTAGATCCCCGATTTCATGAGAATGATGCATCTTGTGGCCTGTGTCGGAAGTCAACTTGTCTACTTCCGCCCAGGTAAGCGCACACATATTCTTCTTACCGGGACCAATTATTTTTTCCCACTCATCAGGAGACCATTGACGTGACTCTCCCCAGCCCCATTCTCCATCGCGATCGGATTTAGTCTCACACCAGCTAACACGCGCGCCAAAGCGACTGGTATTACCCGAAGCGCCCTGCGGAACAACAACTTCACTCAGCTTCAACCGCTCCAAGTGAGGCGCTAACCGTGGCTCAAATTTTGCACGTACCGAGCTTGCGACGCGCGGCTCTCGCTCGGGGTCTGCGTCCGCAAATCTGCGAACTCTCTCCTGCTCGAAACGCTCCGACTTCAGCGCCTTCCTTAGCTCTCTCGCTTCACGCCGGCTGACCATTAGCTCTAGAGTGACCCGTAGTACTCAGCAATTGCTGCCTTAGAGATGAGAGCCTCCGAACGCTCCCCAATTTCAGTATCACCGCGAGCGTCGAGCCAAGGCCGTTCGCTGTGCGTCAGGTTACTTAGCCAGTGCCCCGACTTCTCCCCGTAGAAACCTAGCACTTTGTCAATGTTGTCAACCACATTCCCGCTGACGTCCTCCGCATCTGCGAACAAGGAGCTATCAACCAAGAACATCCCTCTATGTTTGGCATAAAGCTCGGGGACAACAGGGCCATTAGCCCAAGCCTGGAAGTCCTCCTCAAAAAGCGGCTCCTCCTCCCAAACCATGTGCCACGCTTGTGCGTAAAAAACCAGCTTCTGAAGCTTCATTGCTGAAACTTCGCCGGTTCTTTCTAGAATGAACTTGGCGACAGAGAAAACGCTGTTCATGGACCTAACCCTAAGATTTGTTGCATAGCCTACAGCGACCAATTCTCACTGCAGATGAGACAGAAGATGATCAGTATCGACTATTCGAGGATCACGGGCTGAGACTGAGCGCGAGGCTACAGATTGGAGGGAGCCGCTGGGCACCCCACCGGGCTCTCCTCTGAGCACCGTACCGGCACGGCGCTGCTCAGGCGCCTCCGGGTTGAGCAGCCATCGGCTCCGGATCCGGCAAGGTCAGGATGCCCGCCCTGCGCGGCTGGCGCCATCGGGCAAACTCGCCTTATCGGGTAAGGCTGTCCCTACATGCTCTGGGCACGTCCGGTCGGGCTACCAACCGGCCATGTGCGGCCGGTTCGCCTCTCTACCGGGCCCCTAATCGTCAGATCGGCCCCAGGTCCTTCACGACCGCCTGCCCCTTCTGCAGGAACCCCGCCAAGACGCGTCCACCGGCCACCTTCCGGCCCATCTGCTCGTTGAGGTAGCTGGCCTGAAGCCTTGAATGGACCACCAGTTCCGTCTGGGCCATGCTCGGCGTCACAGCCTGGAGGGGCTCGCCTGGCGCCGCCAGCTGGCCACTGATCGGCTGGACCACGCAAGGGCGTTGACTGTCGCTCTTGGCATACGCGGTGGCCATCATCCGGCCATTCTTCGGCGACCAGCCGCCCAGCACCAGCTCGGTCCCGAGCTGATCGAGCGGCAAGCCGGCCTCGGCCGCCGCCTTCTCGTAGTTCGGCCAAAGTTGGTCCACTACCAACCCCAACTCGGCAGATAGCTGCTCCATCGTAAAGTCCGCCCGGAAGCTGGCCTGCAGGGTCAGCTCGTAGATGCGCAGGAAAAACTGGGTAGAGCCTCGCGTAGCCAGCATCAGGTTGTGCTGAGGGACAAGCAAGAGCTTCGCCCCGGCGGAATGGGCACCGGTTAGGGCATCCTCGGCCAGGGTATCCACCGCAACGACGAGATGGTCACGAGTAAGGAGGACGTTGAGGATGCTCATTGGACAAGTCCGTTGGACTGCGCAGACTATGGATTGCTCCTTCGCACCTGTCCATCATCCACTATGACGACAACAACAGAGAACATCCTTGAGCGCCTGCTGGCGTGCGAGGCACAACTTGAGGCACAGCGTGGCTATTTGAAAGCGCTGGAATATGGCCTTCGAGCAACTGTGATTTCCCATCCCGATCCAAGCGAGTTGTCTCGCACCTGGAGCGCGTTGCCTCCAGGAATTGCGGAGAAGCACACCGATGATGGCGGCCCGGTATTCGCAGCCGCCATCACACAGGTATTGATGTTGTTGACCGAGCAAATCGATGAAGCATCCAGAAATCTTGACCGCAGTTGATCTAGCTCCTAATCGCTAGTGATCCTACTCCGTCTTAGTACCAGGCCCCTTAGGCACCGTAAGGTCGTAAGCAATGCACGCGGCTTGCATGATTCCCAATGCTGCGTACCTCTTTTCGTCAGGCTCAGTGATGTTGGACGCTGTAGGAAGCTGTATGCGGATGGTCTCGGCGATCTTGGCCCTCTCCGAGACTGTAGAGCTACCGCTGAATCCCGTGTCTTCCAGGGCCCTTCCCGCCAATCCAGCCGCACCAGCCATCCCACTTAGGCCCGCAATTGCGCCTGCGTGTTTAGCCGCGTTTGCGGCAGTGAGTGCGGGCGCTATGACAGAACCAGCGATTAGACCAGCACCGTAGACCCAGAACGACGTTCTGCGCTGCCGGACCGCCCGAGCTTCCATTGTCTCCAACTGCGCCTTGCAGTGCTTGAGCACATCTGCGGTGGCTTCATCCAAGAGCTTCGCACGATCTTCCTGCGTGATGGACTTGTTCCTCGGCACACCCAAAGAACGAAACTGAACACCTTCAGTGGTTGCGCAACCCGCGCATAGAGCCACGGCAACCACTATCAAGCCTGGTAGCTTCATATGATTCCCCCTGTGGAAACAGACGGCGTTGCACCGCCTGCCGGCGATTTCTACCACACAAGGGCTACCTCCGCAAAAGCGCGGGGCCAGAAAGGATTTTTGTGAAATGTAAAACCCCGCCGGAGCGGGAATTTCTTACTCCTGATCTAGCCCAGGCAGAGGGATCTGAGTTAAGGCGCGCCTGTGGTCTAGGACTTTGATGACGTCATAGTCAGTCTTGGCCCCGCTATCGGTCTGCCACTGGGTGACCTTAACTTCACAGATCAGAACGTCGCCCTTAGAGAAAGAGATGTCATTGGTATTGACTCCGGCCAAGAAAGCTTGATCAAGGATTCTGGCACTGATGGTGGACGAACCGTCTGACAACCTCCACTTATTCTCCTCTTTGAACGCAAGAGAGACAATTGAGAATGCCATAGTGCGGACGTCCTCAATCAATAGGATGTCCTCCCCAGAGGGAGTAGCGAAATACATCCGCTCTGAGTCGAGCACTATGAGATCTATGTCTTGATTGATGCCAACAGCGAACACCTCTATTCCATCTTGGTCAAGAGGAGCTAGAACTCTATCAAGTGCGCGGCGAACATTTCTATCACGCAACAGAATGAGTACATCCTGTTCTACTTCAAGATACTCGTCGTCACACTTAATGACGGCACGACCCTCTTCCGTCATCGTCACCTGTGATACGGATCTGCCTCTGATCCACTTCAGCGTAGACGCTAAGCTGCTACGGCCCTTTGCATAGACAAACCCTAGTGCGCCCAGTATCGCAAGCGTGTTCGCTATTGCGGTGGCGTTCTCGCCAGCAAAGATGTCCCTTATAGCCTTTATAAGATCTACCGCAGTGACAAAGTCAATGTTGAAGCTTCCCGTTTGGAAAGAGCCCCGGACATTGACCTTTGCCTTGGCTTTATCCCCATGCAGTGCCTTTACACTCGCATCGAGAAGATCTGCCATGGCCATCAGAGCAGGCGCAAGATCACGCGCGTCCATTTGATGGGACGCAAGTGCCCGGCCGTCGTAGGTGACTCGAAAATCTGTCATGCCTTCCATGCTACCGCCTTCCGTTCTCAACAGTTGATTCAGTCAGCCCATCTGCCAATCAGCAGATGCTACCGGGCAACAGGCCAGCAGGCCAGCAATCCTGCTCCGCTTCTTCACTATTGCGGTCGTCCGCATCGACCCGAATGCCGGAAGGCCTGACAAAACTCGGTCAACGGGGGCACCAGATCAAGCTCCAGACCTAGGCCATACTTCTAGCCTTGGCAAGAGAGGCCGCCTATCGGGCTAACTGGTCGGCCGGCCACGACCCGCGCACTGCGCTTGGAACTCTACCTTTCCCCATCCGCATGGTCAGGGCACCACTCAGGGCTGAATAGTGCCCAGAGAGCCCGGTGTAAGTGGAAATGGACATCAGACTCCCGGCAGAGCGAAGCTGGCCTGCATCGTAGAAGTCATTGGGGATCTCCAACCTCGCTGTCCCCGCATCCTTGCTCCAGAGCCGGATGATCTGCCCGAACTCTCGCAACTCGGCATACATGGTCGCGGGCACATCATCCCCACCGTCTGCAGAGATTTTCCCTTCGCAGACCAGCACGTACTCATCAGAACCATACCGAGCCAGAAGGAAGCCGGCGAGGCCGAGAGCTGCAGATAAGGCGACAACAGAGCCAATGGACCACGCCAGTGCAGGTAGCAGTGCACGCCACAGCGCCCCCACGCGGCGGCTTACCGCCATAGAGCCGGTTGTTCTTCTCGCGCTCGGCTTGGGCGGCTAGCCAATCGGACTTACCCATACCGTCTCCTCAATGGGCGGATGGCAGCAACGGCCTACTGAGCGGCCGGGCCAGTCATCACTTCATGCCGGGCAGTGCCCCAAGCCAGTTGTTGAACTGTTTGCTGTCTCGCCCCGCCATCTCGTGCGCGAAGACTCTTGCAGCCTCAATAGACTGAGCCAGGATCTCCTCGAAAGAAGGTCCCTCCTGCCGGGAAATCGCTTGCGCTGCCGCCGCCGCATAGATGTGGGCGATTAAAGCATGGTCGGGTTGGCTCGCATTGCTCATCACCATCTCCTTGGCCGCCCTGGCCAATCCAGGGCCTCAGGACATCCTATCAGGGCCCATGCCCCCCTCCGACCTTTAGAGCCTGACAAAACTCAGTTGATTGGATCGGTCCTGTAGGCATAGTGACTGTCCACCATGACCAGCGCCGTGGGGCCTACAAAGGCGACTACCAGACCACAGGAGCATTCCTCGCCGACCTCCCCGGGACACCCATCCTCATGGAGGAAGTAGTGCCGATCAATCCTACGGATGAGGTCCTTGGCCAGCCCAGCGCGCGTAATCAGGTCCACGTAGTCCAGCTCTCCCTCTGCCGGGGGGACTTGGGGGGCATCACAAAGCAACATGGAAGCGCTCCTTTTAGGGACACCATAAATTGGAAGTTGGGCCGACCTAGGCCCTCCCGCTCGCATCGCGCGCACGCGTAAAGGCGTCGGAAAATTCCGAAGATCCGGCCGGCCTCGCGCGCGTGCGCGTACTGGCCTCTAAACTCCGGGGGGGGGGGGCGGTTGGCGGGCTTGCGCGCGTAGAGGCGTCCATTAATTCCAGCGCCCTCGACGATGGACCGATCCCAGCCTGATAACTCATTGATTTTTAAGC
This sequence comes from Stenotrophomonas sp. TWI169, assembly GCF_039674705.1. Classification (NCBI taxonomy): domain Bacteria; kingdom Pseudomonadati; phylum Pseudomonadota; class Gammaproteobacteria; order Lysobacterales; family Lysobacteraceae; genus Stenotrophomonas; species Stenotrophomonas sp. TWI169. Next base: position 45,791 of record NZ_JBDJOB010000003.1, read on the forward strand.
ACTGCACAAAACTGTGGCGCGTGATGACTCCTGCATTAGCACCTGACTTCCCGGAGCACAGCGGCCAACTGACGGAGGGCCTTCCGCTCCCCGCCCTTCCAGGCGTTCCTAGCCGCCTTAGCCTTTCCTTCGACGCTTCGCGGGCCGGTCGCCTGCTCCCACGGTCGCCAGTCCTGGATTGCCCGCGCCTGCCGCCGGCGCCGCTCTGGGGTCCAGCCATTGCGCATCTGAGATCTCCTCCAATAGTTCGTTCCGCCGACTTTTTGTTTCCGCGCGCCCGGTCTCTTCCGGGACCGGCCCGGGACTTTCCGGGGCAAGGTTGTTCACCTGCTGGTGGCCACCGGCAATATTGGCCTGCTTCACGAATGCCACCGCTCTCGGGTTCTTGATCTCGGCCAGGGTCTCTAGGGTCGTCCGGCACTGGGACTGCGCCTTCAGGGCCAACCGCATGTAGGTCTCCATGGCGCCCATGTGCTCCCCCATGTTGAGGGCCGCTCGACGGCTCATCTCCAGGAAGACCGCATTCAGGGCAATGGCTTGACTGGTCAGCAGCCTATCGGCTTGGTCGGTCTCGCCCTTGGCGGCACGCCCTACTGCCGCCCGGGTCGACTTCACCAGCTCGTTCAGCTCGTTCCCGCCGGCCACCCCGGAGTGCTGCGCAAACAGCAGGCTGACGAAGGCGTTGCTGGCAATGCCCTCAGCAATCAACCCGGCCGACTTCTCCTCTAGGGTCTGCCCCTTCTCCAGCGGCACATCGAGCTTCGCCTCGCGTTGGCTGGCGCCCTCGGCGGGTTGGTTCTCTTTGCTCATGGGGTTCAATTCCTCTATGCAGGGGGGGGGCGCCCTGCTGGTGCTACGATTTGGCGACTCAAGGAGGAGCTATGAACACCAGATGCCTGCGGAGACTGACTACTCCCGCTCTGACGGCGGCCTCCTTCGCTCTGCTATTCGCCCTCACGGGCTGCGAGCGAGACTCCTGCAAGGAATACTCTCGATTCACCTGCAAGCAGCTTGAAACTCAGACCTTCAACGTCTACTACTACGAAGGCAAGGAGCCACCTGCGGAGCCGAATGAGCTGTTCCTTGGCACGGCTGTTGGGCTAGAACAGTGCGGAGCCATTGCCTGGGATGCCGCGCAGGCTAGAAGAAGAGACAGCACGGAGGACTGGTCTTATGTCTGCTGCCTGCAGACTGACGAGTCATCATGCGCTGAGAAGCATCGATGACCGGAAAATCACGCAGCCCATGGAGTGACCAGATGAGCAAGGGAAAGTTCGACCTCTCCAACATCGGCGGCCAGCCGAAGGATTGGCTCCAGCGAGAGCATGAGAAGGAAGTCGCCTCCAGCTCGATTGATGGCTGGAAGGTCTTTCTATCGATTGCGCTAGCTCTATCTCTGTTGATTGCTGGCATTTGGTTGATCGCTTCGGACCTGCTCTTCTAGAGCCTTTGCAATCTCCTCAAGATCAGTATCACCAGCTGCTGCAGCTTGCTTTTGAAGCAGGATCGCCTGCGGGATTAGCGCGCCCTTTGGCATGTTCGTTTGCTGCGCGAGCCACTTGACGGCAATTGGGCTGGTCAAGAGGCGAGATACCACATTTGCAGACGCGCCGCCCAATGCAACTCCCGTTGCCGTCCTGAAGTGACCGCTGCCAAGAGCGTTTAGCAGCCCAACCCAATACGCAATTGCTGCAACCTTGTCACCGCTCCCAGACGGGTTCGCATAGACCTTGGCTCCCTGCTTGATGTTGTTGGCAACCTTGGCGACTTGGTTCATGGACTCCTTGAAGTCCTTGCCATAGCGACCGAACAGCACCGCCTTAGCCTCCTCACTCAGGTCATTCCAGTTGCGCATGAAAGTGGACGAACTGAAAACGTCGCCTTCTACGTTCTGATTCCCCGGAGTGGCTAGCCCCATCCGCTTGATTACGGCTGCAGAAACCGCCTTTTGCTCTTCCTTCGGAAGCGAGTACATAACGGCACGAAGAGTGGTTGCCCCGTCCTTGGTTCCAGACATAGCCGCCTGGTAGACCTTCTCCGGTCCTCCCTTCTTGTCCAGAACACGCTGGACCAGGTCATTCCTTTCAGCCACGTTCCTTGTGTAGTTGTTCGCCCTCGCAGCGGCTTTCACTGCTGCAGGACCGTTATTCTTCGCCGCAGCCAGCATGTCCTCCGACAATGCGGAATAGACCTTGTTCAACTCTTGCAAGTCAGTGGATGGATTGAGCGGCGACGAACGTCCGATCTGCTCGCCAATATCGGTACGGATACGCTTCAGGGCCTCATACGGCAAGTTGCCGCCGTTCGCCTGGAGATCGGCTTCCAAGTTGTCCCGAAGCCGGATCATGCTTGGCTGGATAAGATCGCCAGTCGTCGCCTTAGCACTCGGATTGGGGGTGGTCAAACGCTGAAGCATCCGCTGCGTGTTCGCCATCGGCGTCGGCGAAGACCCCGGGATCTGCTGATCAACCGCCCAATACAACGCGCGCTTCACTGCGGTTGTATCACCCTTGAAGGCATCCATACCCCTCTCAATTGCAAGGCCAGCGTTCTCTGAGCCTGGATTGGGCGAAAGGTTGGAAGCCTTCGCATTCAGCCCTGCGCCAATCCGATCCGCCTGGTTCTCTGCAAATCGGCCAAATACGCCGCCACTGGTAGGCCCCTTGGAAAGGAGCCCCTCCAACCCCTGAACCCAGCCGGGCCCTGCGGCCTGCCCAACGGAAGGCGTGGCTCCCAGGGCCTGGAAGTCTGCAAGCGTGTTCTGCATACCTTCGCCAGAGCCGCCACGGACTGCGCCGCGAAGTGCAGCAGCACCGCCTGCTGTTGCTACTCCGGGTGCAAGACCACCAGCAAGACCGGCCAAGAGCTGGTTCTTTTGCGATGCGCCGGATTCGCGGGCGATGGACGATGCGCCAGACCCGGTGATAGCGGATGCCGTCTGTAGTCCCGGCTGTACGGTCAGGAACTCGGCAAGTTTGTTCTTGACGGGCGCCACGTATCCAGGAGTTCGTATTGCTGCGTTTCGCCCAAGGCTGGCTAGCGCATTGATCCCAGCACCAGCGCCCATAGTGAGGCCGGTTCCCGCCAGCGCTTCACCAACATCACCCAATACACGATCAGCGCCAGTCTGGGCCTTGGGGAGGCCAAGCCGATCTGCCAAAGCTGCAGCCTCTTCTCGGTACGGGCGCGACTCCTGAAGGCCCACAGCACGCGCCACTGGATTGGCGACATAGTTGTTGAAGGCGTCACCGCCGACAGCTCCTAGCAAGCCACCAGCGCCCTGCAGAGCCGAGCGAACGCCGAATGCAAAGTCACGACCGGCACCAGGCATCCAGCCATCAGCCTGACGGCCATCAGCGGTGCTGGATATGCTGGATGTCACTCCAGAGAAATCGGCCGGCGCAGGAATGCCACCGGTCACGTTTACATCCAACGGAGCCTGATCCGGCCAATTGACGGTTCTCGATGTATCGCTGTCGAAGGCCTGGCGCACCTGAGCATGCTCAGCAGCAGGCACATGCGGAGCAACAACTTCGTTCCAGTATTGATTACGAGCCTCCTCCTGCTGCTCTGGCGCAAGGGCCTGGTAGGCAGGGGAAGCGGCCACGTCAACCCATTTCTTGGCCATTGGTCAGTTCCAGAGATTGCTGTAGTTGGAAGAAGATGGCGTTGATGAAGGAGCTGCGCCTCCGTAGTGCTGGCCAGCCCCTACAGCGGGCGCTGCGCTCTGAGCCCGCTCCTCGTCCGCCAAGGACTGTTCCACCGCGGACCTCCACTTCTTGTAGTGTGTCTTTACACGCTCAATGTTGTCTCTGATCTGAGCCTCAGACTGATTGGGATCGAGGTTGGCAATCGTTGATTGCAGCGCAACCAGCTCCTGTACCGCGATGGCGCCGAGCGCACCGCCCGTGGGCGACGAATCGCGCATCTGCTGCAGCCTGTCGAAGCCAAGGTTGGCCTTGATGGTTTCCAATTCTGCAGCCAGGTTGTAGGAGGGGCTCCCCTCAACGCCACGAGAGCGAGCGCCTACGAAGCCAGTCGAATATGGGCTTACTAGACCGAGCGCCTTGTCCAGAGACGTTTCCACGTTCCCGGCGGCAGTCAGAGCCTGCCTGTACTGCTGGATTCGCTTCGGGCGCTGTGCTGCGTCCTTGGCCTGTGCTTCCGCCGCTGCTGTTCCGGCTGCCTGAGTGATCGCCCCCTGAGTCTTCACATCCTGCAGCTGACGCTCCTGATTGAGCTTGTTCGGGAAGTTGGCGTTCTCCACATTCGTCGTAGCCTGCGCAGTACGCGCAGCCTGATCTTCGGGACTGCGGCCAACTGCAAGTGCCGGATTGATATTGTTGGATGCGCCACGGGGGAGCTGCAGGTGGATGTGATCGCCCTCATCGATGGCGTGATAGCCAAGCTGGCGCGCACGAGAGAGGAATGCCGGTTTGAGGTTGTTCGGGACGGTGTAGTCTGCAGCCGTGCCAGTGAGATGCTGACTGTTGGGCTGACCCCCGACCTGGGCATTCCGTTCGGCAGAGCGCACACCGCTGGTCATGGTCACAGACGGGAATTCAGTCGCCAATTGGCTGAATGCCGCGAAGTGATTGCCGTCTGCCGGAGTAGCTACAGGCTGCGGACTAGTCGGGGCTTGCGGAGCAGTGCCCATCCCAGTAATGCCGCCCAGCGGCACAAATTCCCCAGTGGACTCGTCGTACACCTCACGCGATCCCGTACGCGGGTTATTCCGGCCCATGCGCTTAAGACCGTCCGCTCCTTGGAATTCGAAGAATCCATAACCAGCGTTGGAGGCTCGTCCTTTCAAGCCAAGCTGGATCTGGCGTGCCTCTTCCTTCTGTTCCGGCGACAGCCCTGTAGTCATCATTTCGAAGGAGCGAACATCGGTAGGCGTTTGACCGCTGATGTTTGGGGTGTTGTTCGCTACCGAGAGGACCTGCTCAACGATGGGCATCACCGTAGTGGCATCGAACTGGTCGGGGATCTCTGCGCCGAAGTTCCTTTTGAGGTAAGGAACTGCGCTGCGATAGATACCCGCCTGCATCTGAGGGCTGTTGGCGTACTGCTTCAGGGATTTCGCCAAACCAATCAGCTTCTCGTGCTGACGGCCTCCTTCAGTCTGATAGGCCTGCGCGGTCTTCGGATCAAGGGCGAACGCCCGATCGGTCGCGGGCAAATCTCCCGCGATGACCTTGGGTGCCAGCTGCTGCAACTCTGCCAGCATGTTGCGCTGCGTGACTGCCTTTTGGCGCTCAAGACCGTTCTGCATGCCTTGAGCAAAAGATTCATAGAAGGTGGCCATTAGATTCGGGAGCTCCGCCTGTAGTCGCTTGGCTGCGAGTGGGAAGGGGCGCCTGGCGCGCCTTCATCGGAAAAAAAAGAAGGCGGCAGCTCTCGGGGGCTGCCGCCTGGACCCGCCCTTGGGGGGACGTGGGGTCCTACTAGATAGGTCGGGATCTGGGTGTTTCTGACTCCCGCGTCCACCTAGGTCTAATGCCGTCCATTCACGAATGAATTCGACCTTGGTCATTTGGATTGCTCGCCTCACCTCGCCCTTAACGTCGATGTAGGTAACGGACGCAATATTGCGTCGGTTGAACTCCCTATCGCGATCCAGTCTGTCGTAGGCCCTCAAGACAACGCTGCGGCGCTTCTGTCCCTCACTCGCAAGCGCTCCCCATGGCAGCGGCGACTCTCCGGCTGGCGCGACTCAGCCATTCAAGCAGGCGCCTCTCAGCCGACTGGACCTCGGTACGAAACCGTTGTTCTTGGAGGGCCTGGCCTTTCGCCGACTCCCGATAGGACCGCTGAGGCCGACTCACCAGCAATCTCCGCGCCGCCTCCAACGCAGCCCACTCCGGATGGCCGCATGCAGTCATGTGCATACAGACCAACGGCCAGCGTCTCTCGTCACCGATGGCATACAGCATCAGCCAGGCAGCAAGTGGACCGTCCAGTTGCGCGTCCGTCAGTGCATGCAGCACCAGCCTGCCCGGCCCCCTGACAGGCGCGGCCGTAAGCGAGCCCTGCGTCTTCCAGCTCCGTAGCTGGCGAGTACGATCAGCCGCAGCCGACGAGCGCATCATTGCCAACTGATCAAAATCCAGCACCGCTTGGCGATCCCTCGGGCTGAACCTATCCAGCGCTTGCTTGCGAGCCGCCGCCTGCGTCGGCAGGTACTTGGATGCGGCCTGCTCAATCGAGTGCACCCGATGGATAGGCAGGTACGCACCGTCATCCGGGCAGCACTCCTCGCTGGGACTCCGCCTCGTCGCATGCCGGATTGCGGGCCGTGTTGGCACCCCGAAGCCAAACGCACCAGCGATGCTCCTCACAACCAAATCGACTGTCTCGTTCTCCAGCAGCACCATCTCCAAGTACCGCTCATGTTCTCGAGATGCCATGGTCGGCCTCCCAGCACGACCCGTCCGCCAGACGGACTACTCCGCCTCGCGAACCGGTTCGCGCTTCTACTTGGAGGCATCCAGAAACGACCGCCGTGGCCTGAAGCCCTAAAGCCAATGCCTTGAAGCAAGAAGAGCACGCTCCGCTTGGTATATATCTAGAAGGGTGTACACATAGCGACCTCGGGGCACTGTGGATAACCGCCTGACTGGCCTGCATTGCGACCTCGTAGGTCTCTATGTGGGCCAACTCAAAGCGGGATTGGCCTGCATAGCGACCACATTGGCCCACATAGCGACTACCCATTGCGATTCCTCCACAGATTCGGTGGAGTTACGGTCGCTGGCTCAAGGTGCTTTTCGGACTCATCGACGGCGTAATAGGTCAGCGCATACAGGCTGCACATGTTCTTGCCACCTTTGCGCGTCTCGATGATCCAGCCTGCGGCGAGGAGCTCAAGCTTGGCGCCGTGCACGGTCGCCTTGCTCCTCCAACCACGGGTCGAGAGCATCGACCAGGGGATGCTCAAATCGCCGTTTTTGCCAGGCCTGTACTGCCGGGCCAGTTCCAGCAGCAGCTTTACGGCGTTACCAGATAGCTGGCCGAACTCCGGCGAGTCGGAAATCCTGTGCTCAAGCATCAGGAACGGCGCGCCCTTCGACCGCCCTACGAGCTTCTGGCGCCGCCTGTCAGTGTTCTTCTTGGGTTGCGCCTGGCCATAGCTTGCGCCGCCCTCTGGAGACCGCTGGGCGCGGTCTTGGCTTGTACTGTGCATGTGCCCCCCAAGGGCAAGGAACACGGCCTCAGCCGCGCTTAGGACGTTTAGTTCTGCAGGTCGTCCCTGCATCCACGTGACGCCAAGTCTTCTTCTGGCGGATGCACCTGATAGTTGAACTATTCACGCCGTAGCGGCGCGCCCAAACCTTGGTTGGAACGATTCCAACCGTACGCAAGACCGCCTCAACCTCTGCAACGCTGAGCTTGCACTGGGAGGAGGGGCTGCCGAACTTGGCTATGTTCCGTGCGCGTTGAAGGCGGCGATTCTCCGAACCAGTCACCAATTGCAGGTTGTCCAGCCTGTTGTTCGACGAATCACCATCGAGGTGGTCCACCTCCATCCTCTTGGGTACAGGACCGTGGACGGCCTCCCACACGAGCCTGTGGGCATACCAGGTTGTGCAGGAACCACCTGCCCGGCGGTGAATGACCCTGATGTACCCGTCACGGTATCTCCGGCCTACTGTCCGCCCGCAGGCGCTCCATAGCTCCCCAGTACTCGGCGAGACGAGGAGACCGCTGGCGCAATGCAATAGCCTGTCAGTCGCGCTAGGAAGCATTTGAGGCCTCCCAACCGATCTGCTGAGAGCTGCACCAAATGGCTGCATGCTGCTCAAGGAGAGGCTTGCGCTCACGATATGGCCTGCCCTGCCCGATCCACACCGCGTTCTGCATCCTGAGCTCTTGCTGCAGCTTGAGCTGGTTTGTGGAAAGCGAGTCCTCACAGACGCCGCCAAAGACCCCAGTGATGCAGTGATTCACGAGTCGATGCTCGGTGGCGTAGTCGTAACCCTTCGGGTCCCGGCCCAGCCCAACTAGCGTGTCGTGCAGGATCCGGCACATCACGGTGCCTGCAACGCGCTTTGCCATTGCCGCATCCTGCCTAGTGCCATTCGAGAGGAATGCCGCCGCGAGAACGTCGGCCGCCTGCTCCTGGAACAGAATCACTCGCTCCCTGATGGCAGCCTTCACCTTGTTAGGGTTCACTGTGGCCAGCCAGAACGGGAGCCTAGACAAGGGCAACGCCTGCATCTGGCGACCTTTGCCATCACCGGCAACCATCCCCCTTAAGGCAGACAGTTGCCGGGCCAACACGGGGTGAGATTTCAGCTTCTCGAGCTGCTTGGACCAATCCAGCCCCATGCCTTCCACGATGGGCCGCATGGCCACAAAGGGTTGTCCCTGATGGAGACGGCCGATGAGTTCGGCACCGTGGAAATCGACGTGCACGATTCCAGTGGCCATTAGGCTGCCCTCCCCTCTTCACAACGGGAGTCGATCCAGCACCGCACCGCCTCCGAGTCCCAGGCAGACAAGCGGGCAGCCACTCGAATCGGGCGGGGAAACCGGCCTTCCTTCGCCATCTTGTAGATGAGAGAGCGGGACATGCCGCAAGCGGCGATCACCTCTGGCAGGCGCATTAGGGTTCGGCCCTGAGCGGCCACGCGCCCAAGCCGGATAGCATCGGAGGTCATACCGAGGTCTCCTTATGCTGAGCCCACGCCCGGCGAGCCGTGTCCGGCACCCGGTACTCGGTGAGGGAGTAAGCGCCGTAGCTGTCACGCCTCCGAACGCTGACAGCGAGAAGGAGCCCGCGCTCGATCAAGCCCCAGGCATCCTTACGGCCGGGCTTGGTCTCGGCATGGGGGTGATCTGCGGTCCAGCCACCGAGGTCCAGCAGACGTCGCTGATCTGGGCTCAGATCGGAGAAATCGAATCCGCTCATCGCACGGCCTCCAGTCTGGAGGACAGCACTCGCTGGAGATCGACCTCAGGGATCAGGGATCGAGTTCCAATTTTGACTGAGCGGATCTCGCCCGCTTTGATCAACTCGTAGAGGGTCGTCCGACTGACGCTGAGCCGGCGGCAGGCGTCGGGGATTCGGTGGAGTAGGGGGTCGAGAGCGTTCGTGGAAATGACCATTGTCCGTACCTGTTAGATGGGTACGAACCGGCGTCCGCACCCGCCCGGCCGTGTCCGGGCGGATGTAAAACTAAGCACACAGCATCTCCACTAGAAGGGCCAAATGAGGCCCTCATTTTGTTCCGGCCGTATTGCGACACCTCTACTTTCCGGAAGATTTCTCCGCCCCTGAATTTTCCTGCATCTGTGCCGCATCCTCATTCGCAGCCTGAACTGCCAAAGCCTCTATATTTTCCTTGGAAGCCCAGGCTCGAGCGTTCGGCAGCAGAGTCTTTCGGATGTCATCAACCTCGACTCTACGCCCGACTGGAAACGCCGCGTCGCACATGTCCCCGTAAGTGATCTTGTCCCCCGTGAGTCGACGCCAGTGATCCAGTACAAGCAGTGGCACGTAGCCACTCTGTATCCAGCGGGAATAGTCCGCTCGAGAGAACGGGCGCTTGGCCGCACGATGACTGTCTAGCTGTCTCATCGCCGCCAGCCACTTATCAAAGTCCTGCCGAATGGTTGCATCTGGAACGCTTAGATCAATCGCGACAGCCCTATTGTTGGTCAAAGGCAGTGCAGACTTAGCGAACTCAGGGGAGTCACGGAGCGCGACAAAGAACGGTATACGACCGAATTCCTCATAGGTCCGGACCTGTTCCTTAGCTTCCAGCCACGCTTCGTAATCCGCACTTAGCTCACATTCGATGACGCGTCGAGAGCTACCAACCAATTCCTGGGAACCCTCCAGTTTTTCTAGACGCGCTGCCATTTGCGCGACCGTCCAATTGGTGATCGATGCAACGCTCCCAAAGGCGTAGATCTCTGGGTTGGAGGCATACTTTTCCTTCCACCACTCGTGCCCCTGCCTTCCCAGGCTCTTCTGAAGTGTGCTGAACATCTTTTCGAGCTCCACTCGATGCTCAGCGTCATCCTCTACAACAGAGTGCAGGATCTCGCTGACGTCACTCACGATGGAGAGCTCAACCAGGAGATTCAACCAGTCCTCGGTAGCGAAGTCCGTCAAATCGCCGTAAGCATTCAGATCGAACCAGTCGGGAATTCGGCTGGCGGATTTCGTGCGGGCCACGTAGTTCCTCCTCAATTGAAACTGCCTCTTACCGAGGCCCTATATCCATGGGTGACAATTCAAAGGCGGGATGATCAGACCTATCAGGGATCAGCGACCGGACAGGAACGTTACGCCTTCCTGCGTACTCCTCAACACTGACAGAAGACAGGTCGGTGAGTGCTGCCTCCAGTTGGTCCATTGTGTAAACCTCTTCAACACCCTTGTCAGCGCACATACCGCGAAGCAAGGCCTCTATAAGCGGCGATCCGCACCCAAAGAAGCCCTCTAAGATCCCCTTGTGTACTTCCCCAACGCTACCGCCGTGAGCCTCAGCCACGGAGCAGACAATATCGGCGAGATGGGCACTCCCGCTAGTGCGCGGGTCCGCTGCAGCCGCCCTGAGAGCTTGGAGGAAGGCGATGCAGCAGACCCTCCCAACCTCCCGGCCCATCAGATGCCCACGGGCTTCCGGCATCCTCCAGTAGTCGCCGACCTTGGCATGGCTCTGGCGGTAGAAGGGCAAGCGATGGATGGGGTTTGCACGGGTCCGATTGAATCGGACCGGCCGCCTGAACCTACTTGCATTACTGGCCATGGTTGCCCTCCTGGCTATCTGTGAAGCGTTTCATGACGGTGGCAACGTCCTTCTCCCATTGGTGCATCCATGCCTTTGCCCTTCGCCGCGCGGTCGAAACTGAAATAGGGCGTCCGGCCTGTGCAGCCTCCTGCAGCATCCGTCCTGAGATACGCGTCAAGTTGTCCAGATCAGCTTGGCGGTCTTTGGCAGCCAAGGCTCTGTCCCTCGCCTTCTGCTGGCGACGCAATCGACTTTCAGCCCTCTTAGCCGCTGCTTCCGTCGCTAGTCTGTCTCTCTCCAGGACAGACTTAGGAAACCCGAGTGGGAGCATCCGGTCCGTATCCGAGATAGCGGTCGCGTACCAATGCACGCCTTGTCGGTAGTGATAAAGCGGTTCCTTGAAGAGGTCTGGCCATCCGAGCTCAAACGGTTCTTCATCCAGCGGATGCCAACCTAGCTCCCTGCCACGAGTGAGGAGCCTGGCTGCAGAAACGGACTCAACAATCACTTCACCGCACTCGCCGGGATAGCAAAGCCGGAACTTGTGGTCGATTCGAGCAGCAAGCCAGTCTATGCTGCAGAGCTGATGTCCGATCAAAGTTCGGATCGGTACGCCAGCTTCAAGCAGCGCCTCAATACGGACTTCGAGTACATCCTTTTCCTGCGTAGCCCTCGCTACAGTCGAGCTGAGCATCACAGCACCTCCTGCATCGCGTTTCCTGCAGCAGAAGCCCGCTCGCGGATCATGCTGATGGCAGCAGCTATCGGAGCCGGGAAATCTGCCTCGAACATCGATTGCTCGTTGAAGAGCAGTTGGCAGATCCCCTCAATGTCACCCATGGCAAGGCTTGCTGAGTTCAGCGCCTGGAAAAGGGCATCTTCCCTGCTCAGGGCCGCCGACTCGCCTTGATTGCGCTTAGCCATTGGCGCGCCCCCAGAATTCGAGGGCCAGTGCGGCGGCGAAAAGTGCGAGGCAGACTCGGTAGGTATTGAGGTCGTCGTGGGCGCTGAGCCAGCCGTGGCAAGCGCGGACGATCCTGCTGCTGGCCAGTACGGCCGGAAGTGTGGGCCGGATTTCGGCCGAGCGCGCCCGTTCAGGCGCAACAAGTACAATGCTGCAATCCATGATCGACTCTCCAATAGTCGGTTGTGGTAGGCCGAGCTAGGGGTTCCCGCCCCTTTCTCGGCCGCTTTGTTTATGCCGCTGTGCTTCTTTGTCCGGCCCTCCTTAAAGGCCTATCTCCGGTGATTAGGCGCGCTTGGCTTTGAAGGCCAGCACGTTCGGTTCTGTAACGCGCAGCTGGTCGAGATAGTCAGACCAGGCCTGCATCATCTTCCGGCGTTCCGGCAGGTGGGTTGCCCGGTTGTAGGCCCGCCCAAGCGGATCCTTTACGGCATGCGCCAGCTGATGCTCGATGTAGTCCGGGCGATAGCCAAGCACTTCGTCCAGCACGGTTCTTGCCATCGCTCGGAAGCCATGGCCAACCATCGTGTCTGAGTCGATGCCAAGGTTTCGCAGCGCCGCGTTCAGCGTGTTCTCGCTCATTGGCTTCAACGCGCTGCGGACGCCAGGGAAGACAAATTCGCTCCGCTTCGTATACGGGTAAAGCTCCCGCAGAACCGCAACGGCCTGATCGGACAGAGGGACGATGTGCGGCGTTTTGGTCTTGCTGGTGACGTAGCGCCACTCTGCTGCATCAAGGTCGATGTCAGCCCACTTCGCCTGCCTAAGCTCACCCGGGCGGACAAACACCATCGGGGCTAGCTTTAGAGCGGCTTGCGTGACTAGCGCTCCTTGGTAGCCCCACAGCGCGCGCAGGAGGCCACCTATGACGGCGGGATCGGTCACACTGGCGAAGTGCTTGGTCTGAGGCTGTTCAAGCGCTCCTGTGAGGTCCTGAGCGGGATTACGGTCTGCACGACCCGTAGCAATGGCGTAGCGGAAGACCCGACCAGCATGCGCGCGGGCGCGATGCGCGGTTTCTACGACACCGCGCTGTTCCAACTTCCGCAGTGCAGCCAGTAGCAAGGGGGCCGTGATGTCCCCAATAGGCAAGTCCGCGAGCCCAGCAAGGTCCTTCTCGATCAGACGACGCTCACGCACGACCGATCCAAGAGAAAGGCCTTCCTTCGTCCGCTTGGCGAGCAACTCCAAGCCGATGGCTCCGAAGGTGTTCGCGGCCCGCTCCCCTTGCGCCGCCTTCTCGACCCTCGCCACCTGAGCGGGATTGGCTCCGCCGCGCAGCAGCGAGCGCAGACGGTCGCGCTCGACGCGTGCAGCCTGCAGCGACATCGACGGGTACTCATCGAGCGTGACGATGCTGGCCTTTCCCAGATAGCGGTAGCGGTAGCGCCACACCTTGGCTCCCGAGGGGCGCACTTCAATGCACAAGCCGTTGGCATCAGCCACACGGAAGGGCCTGGCCTTCGGCTTGAGCGAGCGCAACTTGGTGTCGGTCAGCATGTGAGTCGAGCGCCTGTGAGTCGTCTAGGGGCGTCTAGCCCGCTGACACACAGCCTGACTCACTTTTTTTGTGGATGCAAGTGGATGCCGCTGGACAGCTATGGACGCCTCGCAGGGCTTAAATCAAGCAAATCAAGGGTTTTTCGGACGTCTCTGGACTTCGCTGGACGTCAATGTGGTGGGCCCACCAGGATTCGAACCTGGAACCAAAGGATTATGAGTCCTCTGCTCTAACCGTTGAGCTATAGGCCCGTGCAACGGGAAAGTGTAGTTGAGTCAGGCCTTCTCTCGCCACCGACCGGCCGCAGAAGCGTGCCTCAGCCGAAACGGTTCCCCATGGCCCGGACCCGAGCTGCATTCTGTCCGGCCACCTCCAGCAGCACCTTGGACCGCAGCAGGCCCGACGCTGCTACCCGCTCCCAGAAATCTACCGCCAGCGGAGCCGCCCAGTGCAGGTGATCCAATTGGCCTGCGCGCCGTGGTGCGACCGGGGGAAGCGGCGTTGTCGCCCGCAGAACGCCGGTTCGCGAGGGGGCCAGGGACATCGGCAGCATGTCGTAGGCAGGGGCAAGCGGCAACGCCCCGCGATCCAGCAGATGGAAGCCGACGTTGCCCTGATGCATATCGGTATTGCCAATCAATTGCCCAAAGGCGTGCAGCCGCGACAGGGCGGTTGCGGTCTCCTGATGGATCCACCGCTGCGCCAGCAACTGCTCACCCGCCTGCCCCCAATCCATGGTTACGTCACCCACATACGCCGAGGACAGGGCCAACAGCGACACGAATCCACGCCGTCCCAGTGTGCCCGGCGAGCGGTCAAACCGCTTCACCTCCAGGAAGGTGTGGCTGTCGGTCTGGATGAGCGACGATTCTGCTGCAGATACACCCGCCTCGCGCAGAACCTCAAGCGCCAGATGCTCGCAGACCAACAGGTCTGCCCACCGCTCGGCAGCCTCCCCCGCGCCCGGCAGGGCGAACTTCACCAGCGCGGCATAGCGGCCGCCATCGTGCTCGACCGTCGCGGTGAACTTGGGCTGTTCGCCGCCGGGCGAGGAGCCGACATCTTCGCCTTCCAGCGCAGCAGTTGCCCATTCGGGATAGCGCTGCTGCCGATCCTCGCTGCGCACGCGGTCCGGCGGTGTGTCCATCGTCGCAAGAGCAGACGAAACCGCGTCCCCGCCCAGCAGCAGATTGCCGACATCGGTACCACCTGCGCGCACCAGCGCCTGAAGGGTGTCGCCAAGCTGCCAGCGGTTGATGTCCTCAGGGAGGCCAAGCTCACGTCCGCGTCGGTGGGCGAACGTTCTTCCCAGGAATCCCTGTGGCCTCAGGTCATCCAGATACCAGGGCAGGCCCGGGAAGTGACCCATGATGTCGCCCTCGGGCGGGCGGACAAGATTCGGACGATCCCCTTGCGTCTGAACGTAGAAGGTGTCGCCGCGCAGTGCCACGACCTGCCCCAGCTCTTCCAGACGACCATCTTCGCGCATGCGGAAGAGAGGCCATTCGCTGCCGGCGGGGGTGTCCTGGCGCTGGGCGTAGGCAGTGGCCCGGGTGCGGCCCAGCCGCACCACCGCGCCTCCCGCGTCGGCGACCAGCCGCCCCAGGGTCGTGCGAGTGATCCCAAGGCCCGCCAGAAGATCGGCCGCCGGCACCACCTGCCCGGGGGGCAGGCGCTCCAGCAGGTCGTTGACCAGGTGAGTGCGGGGACGGGCCATGCACCAATATCGTTACGAGTTAATTTACGTATTCTTGCCACATGGTGAGGCGATGCGCAAGGCTCCGGTCAACACAATCCATTGATTGCCATAGGGTCGCGCGGTTTCACCATCCGAATTAAATTACGAATTAATTTACGAAAAAAAAGAAAAACCCCGCCGAAGCGGGGTTTTCCAGTTCACGACACAACCGCTGGAATCAATCGATATCCAGGAAGCTGCGCAGCTGTTCCGAGCGGCTCGGGTGACGCAGCTTGCGCAGCGCCTTTGCTTCGATCTGGCGGATGCGCTCGCGGGTCACGTCGAACTGCTTGCCGACCTCTTCCAGCGTGTGGTCGGTGTTCATGTCGATGCCGAAGCGCATGCGCAGCACCTTGGCTTCCCTCGGGGTGAGGCCGGCCAGCACGTCACGCACGGTTTCAGACAGATTGATGTTGGTGGTGTTCTCGATCGGGGACTCCACATTGGTGTCCTCGATGAAGTCGCCCAGATGGGAATCCTCGTCGTCGCCGATCGGGGTTTCCATCGAGATCGGCTCCTTGGCGATCTTCATCACCTTGCGGATCTTGTCTTCCGGCATGTCCATTTCCTTGGCCAGCTCCTCCGGCGTGGCCTCGCGGCCGTACTGCTGGAGCATCTGGCGGGAAATGCGGTTCAACTTGTTGATCGTCTCGATCATGTGCACCGGAATACGGATGGTGCGCGCCTGGTCGGCGATCGAGCGGGTGATGGCCTGGCGGATCCACCAGGTCGCATACGTGGAGAACTTGTAGCCGCGGCGGTACTCGAACTTGTCCACGGCCTTCATCAGGCCGATGTTGCCTTCCTGGATCAGGTCGAGGAACTGCAGGCCACGGTTGGTGTACTTCTTGGCGATCGAGATCACCAGGCGCAGGTTGGCCTCGACCATCTCCTTCTTGGCCTTGCGCGCCTTGGCTTCACCGTAGGCCATGGCACGGCTGATTTCCTTCAGCTCTTCCAGGTCCAGCTGGGTCAGCTTCTCGATGTCGATCGTGGCCTGCTGTTCGGCAATGATCTGGTCCTTCACCTCACGCAGCGCCGACGACCACTTCTGCTTGCGCTTCAGTGCGTCTTCCACCCACTCCAGGTTGGTCTGGTTGCCTTCCCAGGAGCGGATGAAATCCTTGCGCGGCATGCGCGCGGTGACGGTGGCCAGGTTCAGCACGCGGCGCTCATGGCTCTTGATCTCGGCCATGGTGTCGCGCAGCTGCTTGGTCAGCACGTCGGTCAGCGGCAGCGGCAGCTTCAGGGTGACGAACACGGCCGACATCTCTTCGCGCAGGCGCGGCAGGTTCTTCTTGTCGCCCTTGCCGGCGGCCTTCTTGAAGGCATTGAAGGCATCGCTCAGCGCCTGCATGCGCGCGGCGACTTCCTCCGGGTCCGGACCGGTCGGTGCGGCTTCCTCATCGGCGCCGTCGACATCATCGTCCTCGTCCTCGTCGGCTTCGGCGTCGGCATCGTCGCTGTCATCGGCGGCGGCCGCCGGCGGAGCCGGCTCTTCGTCGGTCAGGTCGTTGAAGCCGACGATCACTTCGGCCAGGCGCTTCTTGCCTTCCTTGTGGGCTTCGTAATCGGACAGCAGCGATTCGACCGACACCGGGAACTGGCCCAGTGCGGCCTGCACCTGGCCCAGGCCTTCTTCGATGCGCTTGGCGATGGCGATTTCGCCTTCGCGGGTCAGCAGCTCGACGGTACCCATTTCGCGCATGTACATGCGCACCGGGTCGGTGGTACGGCCACCTTCGGTGTCGAGCGCGCTCAGCGCGGCAGCGGCTTCTTCGGCCGCGGTGTCGTCGACTTCGCGGTTGCCGGTGTTGCCGTCGTTGAGGAGGAGAGTCTCCACATCCGGCGCAACTTCATGGACATCAATGCCCATGCCGTTGATCATGCCGATGATGTCTTCGATCTGTTCCGGATCGACCATGTCGTCCGGCAGATGGTCATTGACTTCGGCGTAGGTCAGGTAGCCCTGTTCCAGGCCCTTGCTGATCAGTTGCTTGATTTCGGATTGGGCAGGACGTTCGTTGGCCATGTAGTGCTCGCGCCACCGGCTGGGTAGGAAATAGGGAACGTAGCATTATACCAGCCCGGGGCCCCGCCTGCCGGGCGGTGGTCCCGGCGGCTTCAGGGCCTGAGAAGGAAGGTCACGGGACCATCATTGACCAGGCTGACGATCATATGGGCACCAAAGCGGCCCGTTTCCACCCCCGGCGCGTGATTTTCACGGCAGATGTCGACAAATCGATTGAACCCGCGTTCAGCCTCGGCCGGCGGTGCCGCAGTGGTGAAGCTGGGGCGCATGCCCGACCGGGTGTCGGCCGCCAGGGTGAACTGGCTGACCAGCAGCAGGCCGCCGCCGGTATCGCGCAGCGAGCGGTTCATCTTCCCGGCTTCATCGGCAAACACCCGGTAGCCCAGCAGGCGCTCGGCCATGCGCTGCAGCTGCGGCTCGGTGTCGCCCGGCTCCATCCCCACCAGGGCCAGCAGGCCTGGGCCGATCTGGCCGACGGCCTCGCCATCGACGTGGACGGCGGCCTGGCTGACGCGTTGGATCAGGACGAGCATCTGTGGGTTTCCGGTCAGGGGGCCGGCCACGATAGCAGCGCCCTTGGCTAAACTTGCGTGGATGAACCCGCAACGCAAAGCCCGGCTGGCCTATCGCGCCACCACCCTGTTCACGCGCCTGCCCTGGCCGCTGCTGCGCGGCGTCGCGCAGGCCCTGGCCTGGGCCTGGATCCGTCTCAACGCCCGTGAGAGTCGCGTCACCCGCCGCAACCTGGAGCTGGCCTACCCGGATCTGGACCCCGTTGCGCGCGAGCGCCTGCATCGCGATCTGCTGCGCTCCACCGCCCTGCAGGCCATCGAGACCCTGCGCCTGTGGAGCCGCCCGCCGGCCGAGAACCTGCGCCAGCACCTGAAGCAGCGTCACGGTGAAGCGCTGTATGACGCGGCGCTGGCCAGCGGCAGGGGCGTGATCGTGGCCGCGCCGCACTTCGGCAACTGGGAGCTGCTGAACCAGTGGCTGGCCTCGCGCGGACAGATCGCCATCGTCTACAAGCCGCCGGAGGATGAAGCCAGCGACGCGTTCCTGCAGCTGGTGCGGGGTGGCCAGAACGTGCAGCAGGTGCGCGCCGAGGGCCCGGCGGTGCGCCAGTTGTTCAAGGTACTCAAGGATGGTGGCGCCACCGGCATCCTGCCGGACCAGCAGCCGAAGGCCGGTGACGGCGTGTTCGTTCCGTTCTTCGGTGTGCCGGCGCTGACCATGACCCTGGTCAACCGCCTGGCCGAACGCACCGGCGCCATCGTCCTGTATGGCTGGTGCGAGCGCATCGGGCCGGACATGGAATTCGCCCTGCACGTCGAGCCGGCCGACCCCGCAGTGGCCGACCCGGACCCGCAGACTGCGGCCACCGCCCTCAACGCCGGGATCGAACGCATCGCCCGCCGCGATCCGGCGCAGTACCAGTGGACCTACAAGCGCTATACGCTGCGGCCACCGGGCAGCGGCGAGAATGATCCCTACGCGACCGAGGAACACCCGCACTGAGTCCCGCCGTGCCGCCCTGCGACCGGCGGCCGCAGCACGTTGAATACGACGCCGGCGCCCCCATAGAGACTGCGATGTCCGCCTCCCCCGGTCCTGCCATGCCTGCTGCCTCCTCCCTGTTCGGCGACCCGGCCGCGATCCGCTGCGAGCGCGCGGTCGCGGAACTGCGCGCCGGTCGCCCGGTCCTGCTTCACGACGGCCAGGGCCAACGCCTGGCCGTGATCGCGCTGGACAGCGCCACCGCCAGCAGCTTTGCCGCCTTTGCCAGCGCAGCGCGCGAGCGTCATTACCTGTTCCTGACGGCGACCCGCGCCCGCGTGCTGGGGGTGGAGGCACCTGACGGTGTGCGCCTGCCGCTGGCCGGTATCGCCTTCGACGCCCTGCCGACGCTGGGCTACCTGCGCGAGCCCGGGCCGATGCCGGCTCACTGGACCGCAGGCGATGCCTTCGATGCCGGCGCGGTTGAACTGGCCCGCCTGGGCCTGCTGCTGCCGGCCATGGTCGCGGTGCGCCTGGATGTGGATGATGCGACCTTCGACGGCACCGCCGACGTCGCCCTGTGCGACCTGGCCGAAGGTGCGGCGCACGCCGCCCACGACTATGAGCTGGTCGCCCGTTCGCCGGTACCGCTGCGCGATGTCGGCATGACCACCTTCGCGGTGTTCCGCGGCGGCGTTGCACAACGCGACCAGGTGGCGATCATCGTCGGCGACCCGGACCTGTCTGCCGTGGTGCCGGTACGCGTGCACTCCTCGTGCCTGACCGGCGACCTGTTCGGTTCGCTCAAGTGCGACTGCGGGGACCAGCTGCGACGCGGTCTGCGCAAACTGAAGGAACTGGGCGGCGGCGTGCTGCTGTACCTGGACCAGGAAGGCCGGGGAACGGGCATCGCTGCAAAGATGCGCGCCTATGGCTACCAGCACGACGGGCTGGACACGATCGACGCCGATGCACAACTGGGCTTCGGCGCCGATGAGCGACGCTATGGCAGCGCCGTGGCGATGCTGCGCGGCCTGGGCATCAGCCGCGTGGCCCTGCTCAGCAACAATCCGACCAAGGCACAGCGCCTGCGCAATGCCGGCATCGAAGTGCTGGACTGCATTCCGGTCACTGGCGAGATCACGGCCGAGAACGAACACTACCTGCGCACCAAGGCCGACCGTGCCGGCCATCTGCTCGATGTCGATGCACTGATCCAGGCGGCGCAGTAGCGCGCCCGACCTGCTACCGTCTGCGCGGTGCGGCTGCGGCCGCCCCGCCTGCCCTGCCGCCCGACGGAGCCCGTGTGACCGACCAGCCTCTTCCTGCTGTGCCCATCAACGACTGGCAGCCGCTGCCGGCCCGCGCCGCACGCCTGGCTGCGCTGGAAGGCGCATTCGGTGGACTGTTCGTGCCAGGCGCACCGCTGGCAGCCGCGTGGTGGTTCTTCGATCTGCCTGCCGGGCTGTGGGGTGCAGCGTCGGGCCTGCTGGTCGGCGCCCTGTTCGGCGCGTGGCTGGGCCATCGCCGCCTGACCCGCACACGCTGGCGCCTGGACGCACAGGGCCTGGGCCTGCGCAGGGACCTGATGTGGCAGACCGAAACGCAGGTACCGGTCTCGCGCGTGCAGCACCTGGATCTGCGCCGTGGTCCGCTGGAGCGGCGTGCCGGCCTGGCGACGCTGATCGTGCACACCGCAGGCACCCGCCTCAGTGCAGTGACTGTCAGCGGCCTGGATGATGCCGACGCCGAACGCCTGCGCGACACCCTGGCCCACCAGCTCGACCAGGACGCCGACGCCCTGTGAGCCAGCCACCGCCCCTGCCGCCCCCGCTGCCACGCGGCGGCGACGAACAGCGCCTGCACCCCTGGTCATGGCTGTTCGTGCTGCTGATGCAGCTGCGGCACTACTTCCTGCCGCTGGTCGCGCTGCTGGTGTTCGGCCAGCGCGGCGACCGCGACCCGCTGTGGGCGCAGCTGATGCCGCTGCTGGCCATCGCCGCGCTGGTGGTGGTCTCGGTGCTGCAGTACCTGAGCTACCGCTACCGCATCGGCAGTGATGCGATCACCGTGCGCAGCGGGCTGCTTGCGCGCAACCGCCGGGAAATTCCCTTCGCCCGCATCCACAACGTGGAAGTGCGGCAGAACCCGTTGCACCGGCTGTTCGGCGTGGCCGAGCTGCGCCTGGAGTCGGCCGGCGGCGTGCGCCCGGAGGCAGAGATGCGGGTGCTGCGGTTGGACCAGGCATTGGCACTTGAGCAGCTGGTGAAGCAGCGCGGAAAGGCGCCTGGCAACGCACCGGCTGCCACCGCCGACCCGACCGATGAAGTCCTGCTGCGCATGTCCACGGCCGAAGTGATCCGGCTGGGCCTGCTGTCCAACCGCGGCTGGGTGCTGTTCGCCGCCGCCATCGGTGCGCTGCTGCAGGTGATCCCGCGCCGTTCGCTGGACGGCGTGATCTCCAGCGGAGGACGCGAGGCGTTCGGCTACGCCAGCCAGCTGCACGAGGGCCTTGCCGGCCTGCTGATCCTGGCCGCGCTGGTGCTGGTCGCAGGCTGGCTGCTGATGCGCCTGCTGTCGGTGGTGCTGGCCCTGCTGCGCTATGCCGGCTTCACCCTGACCGAGCAGGAACACCGGCTGACGGTCGCGGCAGGCCTGCTCAGCCGCACGCGCAGCAGCGTGGCGCGCCGGCGCATCCAGGCCTGGACCCTGCGTGAAGGCACCCTGCAACGCTGGTTCGGGCGGCGCCAGCTGCAGATTGACAGCGCTGCCGGCGGCCCCACCCGCGAGGAAGATCGGGCGCTGCGCGAACTCGCGCCGCTGGCACCGGCCGCCGACTGCGATCATCTGGTGCAGCACCTGCTGCCTCAGCTGCAGTGGCCGCCCGCGCACTGGCAGCCGGTGCCGCAGCGCGGCTGGTGGCGGTTGTGCCTGGGCAGCGTACTGCTGGTGCCGTTGCTGGCCGCCGCGATGTACTGGCGCTGGGGAACACCCGGCCTGCTGGTGCTGGGCTGGCTGCCGGTCGCGCTGTGGGTCGCCCATCGGCAGATGGCGCGCATGGGCTGGCATCTGGATGATCGCTACGTCGCGGTGCGCGGCGGATGGTGGAGGCGCTGGTGGCGCTGGGCGGAACTGGACAAGCTGCAGGGCCTGCGCCTGCAGCGCTCACCGCTGGACAGGCTGCTGGGCACGGCCAGCCTGCAGTTGGACACCGCAGGCGCGCATGGTGATGTGGCCCTGGCGCTGCATTACCTGCCGCACGCACAGGCACGGGCGCTGATGGCGCAGCTGGCCGCCGCGCTGCCGCGCCGCAAGCTGCGCTGGTGATCCGTTGCCGCCCTTCCACGCCTGGCGTGGATCTACTGTAGAGCCGAGCCCATGCTCGCCTTGCCACAGCCGAGCGTGGGCTCGGCTCTACATCCCCCGATCACCGCTGTGATGGCCCCCAGTAGCCCAGATCCCTACGGATCTGCAGGTCACGCATCCAGCTGCCGAAGGGTTTGCGGCGCAGCGCGCCCATCTCGCCGGACAGGAAATCCTCGGTTGCGGCAATCACCCGCTCACTGGAGCGGCCGTCACGGTACGGATGGATCGCGTCGGCATAGCGCACGATCTCCGCCTGCAGGGCGGCATCCGGGTGCAGCGCGCGCTGCAGCATGACGGGCAGCTGCGCCGGCACGTCGAAATCGATCATGTGCGGTTTCGGGACGCGGTTGCGGAAGGTCACCACCGGCTTGTGCTGGACGATGAACTCCGAAACGATCGAAGACGTATCGGACACCAGCACATCAGCGGCGCGCTGTGCGGCCATGACCTGCTCCGGTTCGATGAAGCGGGCATTGGCGCCGGCCAGCGCACGGTAACGCTCGAACAGCTCCGGCGGGCACTTCGGGTGCAGGGTCAGCAGCCAGTAGCGTTCCCCGACCGCGATGTCGGCAGCGATCTGCGCATGCAGGTGCGGGGCGGCGCTGAGCCGCTCGGTGAAGGTCGAGCCGAACAGGATCACCGGACGACCGCCCGCCGCTGCGCGCAGCGCGGCGCTTTCGCCACCATCGTCGCGGAACAGCGGGTCCAGCTTCGGCCAGCCGGTCTCGGCCACCGCGAAGTGACCCTGCAGGGCGGCGATGTCGCGGAACGGCGCGGTGGTGGCCGGGCCCTGGGTGCAGTACAGGTCGAACATCCCGCGTACCCGGAAATGGCCACGTGCGCTGTCGCGCTTCTCCACGTTGAAGCCATGGAACAGCTGCACCTTGGCACCGGACAGGAACGTCGGCACCCAGTTGGCCGCGCTGTACACCGCGCGCGGGCGCATCGCCAGGGCCTGCTTCAGGCCGATCACGGGCACGCCCGGCAACTGGCTGCCGGCGGCGCCACCTTCGAACCAGGCAGCCACCTCCTGCCCGGACGCGTGCAAGGCCTGCGCCAACGGGGCGAGAATAGGCAGCGCATAGCGCTCCGTCGCAAACAACAGGTACCCGGCCATCATGTCCTCCACGACCGCTCCCATCGAACGGCCTCGCATCTCGGCGTGCATTATCGCGTTCAACGAGGCCGGCCGCATCGGCGACTGCCTGGCCTCGCTGGCCTTCTGCGACGAGATCATCGTGGTGGACTCGTATTCCAGCGACGCCACCGTGGCCATCGCCGAGGCCGCCGGTGCCCGCGTGCTGCAGCGGCCGTTCGATGGCTTCCGCAGCCAGAAGGCGTTCTGCGTCGAGCAGGCAGCACATGACTGGGTGGTGTGCCTGGATGCCGACGAGCGCATCAGCCCGGAACTGCGCGCCTCCATCGAACAGGCCCGCGAGGGGGGATTCAGCGGCCACGCGGGCTACCGCTTCGCCCGCCTTTCAGAGTATTTCGGCCGCTTCCTGCGCCACGGCAACGCCTATCCGGACCGGGTGATGCGCCTGTTCGACCGCCGCCGCGGCGGCTGGCGCGGCACCCGTGAGATCCACGAGGCCGCCAGCGTCGATGGCAGCGTCGGCACCCTGCGCGGCGACCTCATCCACTACCCCTACCGCTCGCTGCAGCAGCAACTGGCCAAGACCGAGAAGTACGCGCGGATGATGGCCGAGCACGAGTTCGCACGCGGCAAGCGCGCCACCCTGGGCAAGCTGGTGCTTGCACCGGCCTGGCGCTTCTGGCGGGGATTCATTTTCCGCGGCGGTTTCCGCGATGGTTGGCACGGCCTGGTCTATGCCTACGTGCGTGCCAACTACGTGCGGCAAAAGACCATCATGCTGTGGATGCTCGGCAACGGTCAGGCGGTGGCCGACCCGCCGCAGCCCTGATCCGCCGGGCATGGCCCGGCGCTACCGCTCCCGTGCACCTGATCCGTCGGACATGGCCCGGCGTTGCCGCTCCCGTGCACCTGCGTGCGCCGGGCATGGCGGTGCAGGGGTAGCGCCGGGCCATGCCCGGCGGCGGGGCGTCAACCCGCGTTGGCCCCGCGGTGGCGGGCACCTTCCAGGATCGACAACCCGGCCAGCAGGCCGACGATGGTGACGTAGAAGCTGGCCGTCATCTGGTGCGCGAACATCGACTGGGTCAGCCCGCACAGCACGTACGTGGTCACGATCATGATCCCGGCCGCGGCAGGCCCGCGGAACGTACTGCGCCCGCTGCGCCGATGCAGGCGCACGAACACCCACAGCGGAACGCCATACACCGCCAGCAGCAGCAGCAGGCCGGGCATGCCCTGGGTGGCGGCCCATTCGGCTACGTCGTTATGGGCATGGCCAAGGTGGCAGCGCTGTTCGTCCGGGTTCTCGCGGCAGACCGGCACACGCTGCATCGCGTCATCGAAGTGGCCGATTCCGACACCGACCAGCGGGTGGTCCAGGAAGGTATCCCAGGCAACCTGCAGACGCTCCACGCGGGCACCGGCGGAAGAGTCGCTGTCGCCCTGCTCCATGCGCTGCATGTCGCTGTGCAGCTCGCTCAGCCGCACCTGGTGACGCAGCTCGGGCACCGACAGCAGCAGGGTGGCGCCAATCGCCAGCATGCCTGCCAGCACCGACAGGCGGGCGGTGCCGGTCCGCCAGCGCAGGCTCAGCGCCAGCAC
This sequence comes from Stenotrophomonas sp. TWI169, assembly GCF_039674705.1. Lineage (NCBI taxonomy): Bacteria > Pseudomonadati > Pseudomonadota > Gammaproteobacteria > Lysobacterales > Lysobacteraceae > Stenotrophomonas > Stenotrophomonas sp. TWI169. The sequence goes on from NZ_JBDJOB010000003.1 coordinate 70,329, forward strand.
CACCAGCAGAGCCAGCAACGCCGCGAACACGCCACGGCTGCCGGTCAACACGATGGTTCCACAGCCGGCCGCCATGCCGACGATCACCAGCGACCAGCGTCGCGAAGGTCGGCAGAACACCAGCAGCACCATCAGCACCATCACGATGTCGGCCAGCACGATGGCATTGGTGAACAGCTCCGCACGCGGAGCCCCCTGCAGTACCTGCCACAGCGACATCGCGAAGGTGACCAGCAGCCCGGCCAGCGCGCCACGCCAGAGCCAGCGCAGGTCCGGGCGCAACGCGCAGACCCACAGGGCGATCCAGGGGATCACCACGAAGCGCGAGCGGTTGTCGACATCGCGCAGCCCCTGCTCGAACAGCAGCACCGACAGCAGGCCCAGCGCCAGCACCGCGAGCATCAGCCAGGTCAGCACCTTCACCGGCTGCCCGCCCATGTGCCGGGCGCGCCACAGCAGTTCCGGCGCCAGCAGCGTGCTGGCCAGCAGCAACAGGCCATACGGAAGCAGGTTGATCGGCACGGTAAGCACCAGCGCCGGAAGGCAGAACAGACCGATCTGCGCCAGCCAGTGCGCCGTGCGCTGCCGACCGCCGACGGGGGCACCCGGCAGGTCGCCGGCCGCGGGGTTCAGGTTGTCCGGTGGAGCTGGCACGTCGGAAGTTTCGCTGCGGGTGTGCGGGAAGAACGGGGGCGGCCACAACGGCCACTCCCAGTGTGCTGTTTTACTGCCTTTGTCGCCTGTTGGGCAGTCTGGACAAGCGTGGACACAGGTCGTTATCCCCGTTCCTGCAAACGCCGTTCACGTTCGCGCTCGCGATCGCTGGCCTGGCAGGGCGCGATCACCGCCTCCGCCGGCACCAGCCACCAGCGGCGACGATTGGCCACGCCCGCCGGTTCGGCCCGGTCGCGGTCCACGCACGGCAACAGGGCGTCCTCCTGCACCAGCAGCCAGCGCCGCGCCGGCACCAGCCGCTGCCAGCGCGTCGCCGCCTGCAGCTGTTCATCCCAGGGGGTGTTGAAGCCGAACGTGGCCGCCGGTCGATCGGCCATCAGCAGGTTCTGTTCCTTCCAGGCCACCAGGCCCAACTCGGCCTGCGGGCCGATGCGCTCCCCCACATGGCGCATCAGGCCCCGCGCCGAACCCGAATCGTTCAACAGCGGGTAGCCCACCAGGCTGTACAGCACCCACACCGTGGCCAGGGTCGACACCATGGCCAGATGACGCCGGCCACGGCCAGACAGCAACAGGCTGGCCACACCGCAGGCGCCCATCGCCAGCGCCGCCCAGGCCAACGCATCCATCACGCCCGGTGCCAGACCACGTTCGTGCTCCAGCCTCGACTCAAATCCCGGCTCGCCCAGCAATGCCAGTGCGCCTGCCAGCAGCGTGCCGAGGGCCAGGGCCAGCGTGAACAGCCCCAGCAGTGCCTGCACGTCGCGACGGCGCAGAAGGCCGGGCAGCAGCGGCGCCAGGGCCAAGCAGAACATCGGCAGCGCAGGGAGAATGTACACATCGCGCTTGCCCTCGGGAATCGAGAAGAACAGCACGATCAGCAACCACCACCCCAGCAGAAGCAGGTAGCGCGCGTCGCGTCGCTGCAGCCGGCGGCGCCAGGCCGGAATCGCCCACGGCAGTGCCAGGAACGCGGGAACCCACATCGACGGCATGATCGCCAGGAAGTACCACCACGGCTGGTGGTGGTCCCAGGACTGGGCATAACGCCCTGCGGTCTGCTGGAACAGGATGTCGTCCATGTAGGCGCGGTACTCGTCCAGCCCGGTCGCCAGCGCCGCCAGCACCATCGGCAGCAGCCACAGCGCCACGGCCAGCAGGAACGCCAGCGGCGCCAGCCAGAAGCGCAGGTCGCGCGCATGCAGGCGCACACCGTTCCACCGCAGCGCCGAGCCGATCACGGCCGGAACGAGCATCAGCAGGGCGATCACGCCCACGCCCTTGGTGATGACGCCGATCCCGGCGAAGAACCAGCCCAGCCACCACCAGCGCCATGCCGGGCCCAGCAGCAGGTGGCGCAGCAGCCCGTAATTGGCCAGGGTGATGAACAGCACCACCAGCGGATCGATCTGTGCCTTCTTCGCCTGGAAGGTGAACTGCAGTGCGAACAGCAGTGCCCAGCCTGCGTACAGGCCGACGCGTCGCGTCCACAGCCGACCGCCGAGATCGACCACGCACCACAACGTGCCCAGCGCGGCGATCAGCGAGGGCAGCAGGAACGCCAGCCGCCAATCGCGGATCAGGTGATAGAGCGTGGCCTGCCACCACATCAGCATCGGCGGCTTGTCCGAGTACAGCTCCAGGCCGCGATGCGGGAACAACCAGTGACCGCTGTCCACCATCTGCTTGGCGACGAGCGCGAAGCGCGGCTCATCCGACGGCCAGGGATCGCGCAGGCCGAGTCCAGCCCCCAGCACCAGCAGGGCCATCACCACGAACAACCACGTCTCTCGCGACGCGCGGGTTTTCAGCATGAGGACTTGAACGGCAGCGGATTCACACCGCTTTTAGCAGACGCGCGTAGAAGAATCCGTCAGCATCGCTGTCACCGGGCAGTCGTTGGCGTGCAATGCCTTCGCAATCCAGCCCGAACGCCTCGTCCAACGGCTGCGCCACCGCATCCGGGTGCCACTTCAGGAACGCGCGGATCTGCTCGATGTTCTCCGCACGCAGGATCGAGCACGTGGCATACAGCAGGACGCCACCGGGGCGCAGCATCGACCAGCATGCCTCCAGCAGCCGGGCCTGAACGCCGACCAGCGCATCGATGTCCTCGGCGCGGCGGTGGAACATCACATCCGGCTGGCGGCGGATCACGCCCGTGGCCGAACAGGGCGCATCGAGCAGGATCGCATCGAACGGCGTGCCATCCCACCACGCGCCAGGATCGCTGGCGTCTGCCGCCAGGGTCTGTGCGCCCTCACCGACACCCGTGCGCGCGTACGTGTCACGGGCACGCGCCAGGCGACGGGCGTCGATGTCCAGCGCCAGCAGGCGCAGGCTGGGATCACGCTCCAGCAGGTGCGCCGACTTGCCGCCCGGTGCGGCGCAGGCATCCAGTACCCGCGCCCCGGCGGCCGGCGCCAGCGCATCGGCCGCGCACTGCGCGGACAGATCCTGCACCGAGAGCGCGCCCTCGGCGAAGCCGGGCAGCTGGTTGACAGCGACCGGCGTCGCCAGCCGCAACGCGTCCGCACTGAGCGGACTCGGCTCGGCGACGATACCGGCTTCGGCCAGCACGGCCAGGACTTTCTCGCGGCCACCGTGCTGGCGGTTGGCGCGCAGCCACAGCGGCGCAGGCTGCAGGCTGGCACTGAAGATCGCCTCGGCCTGCGCCGGCCAGTCGCGCTCGATGGCCTCGACCAGCCAGGCCGGAAATGCATCGCGGGCCGGCTGTTCCGGGAATCCCTCACGCTGGGCGCGGCGCAGGATGGCATTGACCAGGCCCGCCTGGCGCTCACGGCCCAGCGCACGCGCTGCGTCGACGGTGGCCGACAGGGCCGCGTGCGCCGGCAGTTCCAGTACGTCCAGCTGGGCGAAGCCGACCATCAACAGCGTGCGCAGGTCTGCATCGCGCGCCGAGAGCGGCTTCTGCATCCACGCCTGCAATGCCGCGTCATAGGTACTGCGACGGCGCAGCACGGCAAAACACAGCGCTTCCAGCAACGCCCGATCACGGCTGTCGGCCAGCTTCGGCAGGGCCCACGCCAGTTCCGCCTTCAGCGAACGGCCACGGGTGAACACCTGGGCCAGCACGCGTGCGGCCAGCATGCGGGTGGCTGCACCCGGCGCCGCCCTGGCGATGGAGAAGTCATTCTGTTTCGTCACCGCTTACGCTCCCACGCGCAGGTCGCGACGGGCGTTGAGGTAATCGGCGGCAGTGATCGCCTTGCCACCTTCGCGCTGCAGCACGCGCAGGCGCAGCGCGCCCTGGCCGCAGGCAATGTCGATGCCTTCGCGGCCGGCAGCAAGTACCGTTCCCGGTGCCTGGCCGTGCTCCACCGCCTGCGCCACGGCGCCATGGATGCGCACGCGCTCGCCGGCCAGCGTTGCTTCGGCGACAGGCCACGGGTTGAACGCGCGTACGGTCCGCGCCAGCACCGCTGCATCCTGCGTCCAGTCCAGCTTCGCTTCGGCCTTGTCCAGCTTGTGTGCGTAGGTCACGCCCTGCTCCGGCTGCGGCCGCGCGATCGGCTTGATGCCGGCGCGCAGCAGTCCCAGGCCATCGGACAACACCTGCGCACCCAGCTCGGCCAGCTTGTCGTGCAGCTGGCCACCGGTATCGGTGGCCGCGATCGGCAGCGCCTGGTGCAGCAGCACCGGGCCGGTATCCAGTCCGGCTTCCATCTGCATCAGGCACACGCCCGTGGTCTCGTCACCGGCCTGGATCGCGCGCTGGATCGGCGCCGCACCGCGCCAGCGCGGCAGCAGCGAAGCGTGCACGTTCCAGCACCCGTAGGTCGGGATGGCCAGCACGGCCTTGGGCAGGATCAGGCCGTAAGCCACCACCACCATCAGGTCCGGCTTCAGGTCACGCAGCTGCTGCTGGGCCGCTTCGTCCTTCAGCGATTCGGGCTGGTACACCGGAATGCCGCGGGCCACCGCCTCGAGCTTCACCGGCGAGGGGGCCAGGCCGCGACCACGGCCTGACGGACGGTCAGGCTGGGTGTAGACGGCCACGACCTCGTGGTGGCGCGCCGCTGCGCGCAGCGATGACACCGCGAATTCCGGCGTACCGGCAAAGACAATCCTCATGGCTACCCCACTTGCAGGATGGATTCGTGCAGGAAAGAAAACGGCGCCGTCGGCCGGCGCCGTACAGCCCGCGCGCTGCGCGCGGGCACGGGCCACCCCTGCGGGCGGCCCGGAGCGGCGATCACGCCACGTGCTTGCGCTGCTTGGCCAGCTTCTTGCGGACCATCTCGCGCTTGAGCGGCGACAGATAATCGATGAACAGCTTGCCGTCCAGGTGATCCATCTCGTGCTGGATGCAGGTGGCCAGCACTTCGCCAGCCTCCATCTGCTGTTCCTGGCCATTGCGGTCAAGGAACTTCACGGTGATGGTGTCGGCACGGGTCACGTCGGCGAAGATGCCCGGCACCGACAGGCACCCTTCCTGGTACACCCGGCCCCCGTCCTTGGCGACGATCTCCGGGTTGATGAACACCAGCGGCTGGTTCTTCTCTTCGCTGACATCGATGACCATGAAGCGCTTGTGCACGTCCACCTGGGTGGCGGCCAGGCCGATGCCCGGCGCGTCGTACATGGTCTGGAACATGTTGTCGACCAGTTCCTGGAAGGCCGGCGTGGTCACTTCGGCGGCGTCGATCAACGCGGCCTTGGTACGCAGGCGCGGATCGGGGAACTCAAGAATCGGGAGGAGGGCCATGGCAGTTTCCGGATAGGGGGCCGGCACGCCGGCATACGTCGCAGATTCTAGCTGCAACGCTTGCCTTGCGCCCCGGTTTCTGGACTATAGTGCGCGGACCTGTTGGGGAATCAGGGCTTCACACCTATGTTGCTTCGTTTTCGTACGGTCGTCGCCGCGGCGATGCTGACCGTGGCTGCCTATGCTACCGCCGTGGAAGTGAATGGCGGGCACCCGGATACCTATGTGGTCCGAAAAGGGGACACGCTGTGGGATATCGCCGCGCGTTTCCTGCAGAAGCCCTGGCTGTGGCCGGAGATCTGGCAGGCCAACCCGCAGATCGCCAATCCGCACCTGATCTATCCGGGTGACGTGCTGAGCCTGGCCTACCTGGACCGTGTGACGGCCCAGCCCGGGCCCCGCCAGGAGGCCCCGATCGATGCCATTCCGCTGGCCCAGGTCGAGCCGTTCCTGAAGCAGCTGAGCGTGGTCGACCGCATCGACCACCTGCCCTACGTGGCGGGCCTGGAAGAAGACCGCCTGCGCGCCAGCAGTGGCGAAGCCGTGTACGTGCGCCTGGCCGATGCCCAGGTCGGGCAGCGCTGGGCCGTGGTCCGCCCGACCGTGCGCTATGGCGTGCCCAAGCCCACCGAGGACCTGACCGCCAATGGCGAGGTCACCCCCGGCAGCGGCAACCTGTGGCGGGCCTACAACGCGCCGACGCGACGTGCGCACCAGATGCTGGGCTACGAGCTGATGCAGGTCGGGACGGGCACCATCACCCAGGTTGCCGGCGGCAAGGTCGAGGCGTCCACCCTGGTGCTGGACAAGAACAGCGGCGGGCGTGAAGTCCGCGCCGGCGACCGGCTGGTGCCGGTCGAGGCAAGGCCCTACGACCTGCAGTTCGTCCCGCATGTGCCGGCGGCGGGCGTCGAGGGCGTGGACGTGCGTGTGCTCGCGGTGACCGACATGTTCAGCGTTGGCGGGCCACGCGATGTGATCGCCATTTCGGCGGGCCGCGCGCAGGGCGTGGACAACGGCACCGTGTTCTCGCTGTGGCGGCCGGGCCGCCACGTCGCGCACCGGATGAAGTACCCGGGGTCCTCGCGCATGGATGATTCGCTCAGTACCGGCGCCGGCCGGGTCTCGCTGCCCGACGAGTACGCCGCGCATGCGATGGTGTTCCGCACCTTCGACAACGTCAGCTATGCGCTGGTGATGCAGGGCGTGAAGCCTGTACGAGTGGGCTACAGCGCGCTGCATCCGGACACGAAGTAGGGTTGCCGGGAACATCCCTGACAGCCGCACGCGAAGGCGCCCTAGGGCGCCTTTGTTGTCTGCGGTCGATAGTGGGGGGATGACCAAGCAGGCAGATGAGGCGCTGGTGCGCCTGGTGATGGCGGGAGGCGCGCTGGCGCCGCGGCGGGCACTGCTGCAGGGCGCGGGCAGCGCCGAAGCGGCCCTTGCGCTGGGCGTGGCCGGCTGGCGCGCCCATGGCTGCACCCCGGAACAGTGCGCGGCACTGGAACGCCCCGATGCGCAGCGGTCGAAAGCCGCCCTGCACTGGCTGCAGGACGACCACCATCACCTGCTGGCCGTTACCGACCCGGCCTTCCCGCCCCTGCTGCCGGAGGTCCCCAACCCGCCGCTGGCGCTGTTCGTGGCCGGCGACCCCGGCCTGGCCTGGCGCCCGGCGGTGGCGGTGGTTGGCAGCCGCTCACCCACACCGGCCGGTCGGGCACTGGCGGCGCGTTTTGCCGGCAGCTTCGCCGAAGCCGGACTGGCGGTCGCCAGTGGGCTGGCGGCCGGTATCGATGCGGCCGCCCACCTTGCGGTGCTGGACGCCGGCGGCAGTACCGTTGCCGTCATCGGAACGGGCCCCGACCGTGCCTATCCGGACCACCATGCGCCACTGCAGGCCCGGATCGGCGCCGAGGGTGCCGTGCTCAGCGAGTACCTGCCCGGTACGGCTGCCCGTCCCGGCCACTTTCCGGCGCGCAACCGGCTGGTGGCCGGGCTGGCCCTGGCCACCGTGGTGATCGAGGCGGCGCACCGGTCCGGCGCCCTGATCACGGCGCGCCTGGCCGCCGAGGCCGGTCGCGAGGTATGCGCCGTGCCCGGCTCGGTGCTCAATCCGCGGGCAGCCGGCTGCCACCGCCTGATCCGCGAGGGAGCCGCCCTGGTGGAACGGCCCGAGGACGTGCTGGAGCTGCTGGCCCCGGCCCTGCGCCAGCAGCTGCCGGCCTTGCAATCGCGGCTGGCCACCCCCACTGAACAGGCAGTGCCAGCCGACCTGCCGGCACGCTGGGTCGGCGACCCTGACTACCAGCGGTTGTGGCAGGCCCTGGACCTTGACCCAATCAGTATGGATTCACTGATCACGCGCTGTGGATTGACGGCGCCGCAGGTGTCCTCCATGCTGCTGGCCATGGAACTTGCGGGAATCGTGGTCTGCGTACACGGCCGCTACTGTCGAACTCCCTAGTTTCTTCACCTCCACAGCGTCGCGCGACGCAGGCCGAGGGGCAATGAAAGAGAGCATCCTGGATGTACTGCTGTACCTGTTTGAACACTATTTCAGCGAAGATGCGGACCTGATCCGTGACCGCGATTCGCTCCAGAACGGCCTGATCCAGGCCGGATTCAGCCCTACCGAGATCAACAAGGCATTCGACTGGCTCGATGCCCTGGCGGCACAGCGTCCGAGTGTGGCCCAGGCGCGGGTCGATGGCCCGGTGCGCATCTATCACGGGCCCGAGCTGGACAAGCTGGACGTGGAATGCCGCGGTTTCCTGCTGTACCTGGAGCAGCACGGCATCCTCGATGCCGACCAGCGCGAGCTGGTGCTGGACCGGGCGATGGCGTTGGACCAGGACGAACTGGACCTGGACGATCTGAAATGGGTCGTGCTGATGGTGCTGTTCAACCAGCCCGGCGCCGAGGCGGCTTACGCCTGGATGGAAACGCAGATGTTCATGGACGAGCCAGAACCCCTGCACTGACCGTACACTTGGGGCATAGCGCATTCAGGAGCGTGCCCCGTGAGCGAGTGGTTCCATGCAGAAGGCAACCGGCAGCAAGGCCCGCTGCCGGCAGAACAGCTTGTCGAGCTGTTCCGCAACAATCAGATCAGCCTGGACACCCTGGTGTGGCGCGATGGCCTGCCGCAATGGCAGCCATTGCGCAGCGTGGTGGATGAGCTCGGCCTGATCGTGCCGGCCGTCGATGCAGCCCGCGACGACCCCGGGCTGCAGCCCCCTGCCCCGCAGCCTCCGGTACTGCCGGCGGCAACCCCCTATGCCCACAGTGCGCCCGCGGCCGCGTTGACGCCACCGAAGAAGGGCCTGTCCGGCTGCGCCCTGACCGCCATCATCGGCGGGGCACTGCTGCTGGTGGTGGTACCCATCGTGGCGATCCTGGCGGCCATCGCGCTGCCTGCCTACAACGACTACACCCTGCGCTCCAAGGTCGCCACGTCGCTGACCGCACTGCAACCGCTGAAGGACCAGGTGCAGCATTTCGCCGATGAGGAAGGCCGGTGCCCGGGTGCCAACGATGCCGGTTTCCCGGCGCCGGGGGACTTCTCCGCCGCAGGCCTGTCAGCGGTCCACGTCGGCCGCTTCAACAACGGTCATTGCGGTATCGAAGCCACGCTGGCCGCGCCCGGCAAGACCATCGATGGCGATCTGCTGTGGCTGGAATACGACCGCGACAGCGGCCGCTGGGAATGCAGCGGCGAAAGCAACGACAAGTATCTGCCGCAGCAGTGCCGCGGCTGAGCCATCGGCACTACACCCCAAGCAAGGACGACCCAGGAGGGACACACAATGACTGAGTGGTATTTCGCCGAAGGACAGCAACGCCAGGGACCGCTGCCGGTCGAGGACATCCGCCAGCGCTTCCAGCGCGGCCAGCTGACACTGGATACGCTGGTCTGGCGCGAGGGCATGGCGCAATGGGCCGCGCTGCGGCAGGTGGTCGACGAGCTCGGCCTGCAGACCCTGGCCAGCGCCACCACGGCCGCTGACAGTGGCGGCTTCGACCTGCGCAGCGACTACCAGGCCATCGACAACGGCACGGCGCCGCTGCCCGGCACCGGCGCGCTCAGCAGTTCGCCCTACAGCGCGCCGGGCACCGCAGCCATGGCCGGCCACGCACTGCCGGTGATGGGCGGCGAAGTGGTGTACGCAGGCTTCTGGAAGCGCGTGGCTGCCTATGTGATCGACTACTTCGTGCTGCTCATCCCCGGCACGATCATCGGCGTCATTTCCGCCCTGGCACTGGGTGCGGGCATGGGGGCCGCCGGCAGCGGCGAGTCGGCCATCGAGATCATGGGCCAGCTGGTCAGCGGCCTGCTCAACCTGGTGATCTCCATGGTGTACTACACCTGGTTCCACGCCTCGCGCGGCGGTGCCACCCTGGGCAAGATGGCCGTCGGCATCAAGGTCGTGCGCAGCAACGGTGACCGGCTGACCGTGGGACGTGCCTTCGGACGCTACTGGGCCGCCGTGCTGAGCGGCCTGATCCTGTGCATCGGCTACCTGATGGCCGCGTTCACCGAGCGCAAGCAGGGCCTGCACGACATGATGTGCGACACCCTGGTGGTGGACCGCTGGGCCTTCACCGACCAGCCGCAGCTGCAACGCCGCGAGCTGGGCGTGGTCACCATCGCCGTCCTGGTCATCACCGCCCTGCTGGCCCTGGCCGGCCTGGTCCTGATGGTGGCGGCCATCGGATTCATCGCCAAGATGGCCTCCTGACCGGCCATCCTCACGCCTGGGCGCTTGACATGGAGCGTCCGGGCGTGATTCCTCTAATAAGGAAACCTGAACGCCCGGCACCCAACCGGGCGTTCAGTTTATGGATTTGCCCGTGGCCGCTTCACTAATGCGGCCGTTTGCTCCACCCTAGCGGCCCCTCCCCTGCGGCTCGCCCCACAGACACTGCTGCCATGCCCAAGCACCTGCTCATCGTCGAATCGCCGGCCAAGGCCAAGACGATCAACAAATACCTCGGCAAGGACTACACCGTCCTGGCCTCGTATGGGCACGTGCGCGATCTGATCCCGAAGGAAGGCGCGGTCGATCCGGACAACGGGTTCGCCATGCACTACGACGTGATCGACAAGAACGAAAAGCACGTCGATGCGATCGCCAAGGCGGCCAAGGGCGCCGATGACATCCTGCTGGCGACCGACCCGGACCGCGAAGGCGAGGCGATCAGCTGGCACATCGCCGAGATCCTGAAGGAGCGCGGGCTGGTCAAGGACAAGCCGATGCAGCGCGTGGTCTTCACCGAGATCACCCCGCGCGCCATCAAGGAAGCGATCAACCAGCCGCGGGCCATCGCCAGCGATCTGGTGGACGCCCAGCAGGCACGCCGTGCGCTGGACTACCTGGTCGGCTTCAACCTGTCGCCGGTGCTGTGGCGCAAGGTACAGCGCGGCCTGTCCGCCGGCCGCGTGCAGAGCCCGGCACTGCGCATGATCGTCGAGCGCGAGGAAGAGATCGAAGCCTTCATCGCGCGCGAATACTGGTCCATCGCCGCCGAATGCGCGCACCCGTCGCAACACTTCAATGCCAAGCTGGTGAAGCTGGACGGACAGAAGTTCGAACAGTTCACCATCACCGACGGCGATACCGCCGAGGCCGCCCGCCTGCGCATCCAGCAGGCGGCGCAGGGCTCGCTGCACGTCACCGACGTGGCCAGCAAGGAGCGCAAGCGCCGCCCGGCGCCGCCGTTCACCACCTCCACCCTGCAGCAGGAAGCCTCGCGCAAGCTCGGCTTCACCACCCGCAAGACCATGCAGGTGGCGCAGAAGCTGTACGAAGGCGTGGCAATCGGCGATGAAGGCACGGTCGGCCTGATCTCCTACATGCGTACCGACTCGGTCAACCTGTCTCAGGATGCGCTGGCGGAAATCCGCGACGTGATCGCCCGCGATTACGGCATCGCTTCGCTGCCGGACCAGCCCAACACCTACCAGACCAAGTCCAAGAACGCCCAGGAAGCGCACGAAGCGGTGCGACCGACCTCGGCGCTGCGCACGCCGGCGCAGGTGTCGCGGTTCCTGACCGACGACGAGCGCAGGCTGTACGAACTGATCTGGAAGCGCGCGGTAGCGTGCCAGATGATTCCGGCCACGCTCAACACCGTCAGTGTCGACCTGTCGGCCGGCAGCGAACACGTCTTCCGTGCCAGTGGCACCACCGTGGTCGTGCCCGGCTTCCTGGCCGTGTATGAGGAAGGCAAGGACAGCAAGAGCGCCGAAGACGAGGACGAAGGCCGCAAGCTGCCGGCGATGAAGCCCGGCGACCGCGTGCCGCTGGAACGCATCCTGGCCGAGCAGCACTTCACCCAGCCGCCGCCCCGCTTCACCGAGGCGGCACTGGTCAAGGCGCTGGAAGAGTACGGGATCGGTCGTCCCTCGACCTACGCCTCGATCATTCAGACCCTGCTGTTCCGCAAGTACGTGGAGATGGAAGGTCGCAGCTTCCGTCCGTCCGACGTCGGCCGTGCAGTGTCCAAGTTCCTGTCCAGCCACTTCACCCAGTACGTGGACTACGACTTCACCGCCAGGCTCGAAGACGAGCTGGACGCCGTCTCGCGCGGCGAGGAAGAGTGGATCCCGCTGATGTCACGCTTCTGGGAGCCGTTCAAGGAGCTGGTCGAGGACAAGAAGGAATCGGTCGATCGTGCCGAAGCCAGTGGTGCGCGCGAGCTTGGCACCGACCCGAAGACCGGCAAGCCGGTCAGCGTGCGCCTGGGCCGCTTCGGGCCGTACGCCGCCATCGGCAGCACCGCCGAAGATGCCGAGGAGAAGCCGAAGTTCGCTTCGCTGCGCCCGGGCCAGTCGATGCACACCATCACCCTGGAAGACGCGCTGGAGCTGTTCCTGATGCCGCGCGCGCTGGGTGAGGACAAGGGCGAACCGGTCAGCGTCGGCATTGGTCGCTTCGGCCCGTTCGCCAAGCGTGGCAGCACCTATGCCTCGCTGAAGAAGGAAGACGACCCGTACACCATCGACCTGGCCCGCGCCGTCTTCCTGATCGAAGAGAAGGAAGAGATCGCGCGCAACCGGATCATCAAGGAATTCGAAGGCAGCGACATCCAGGTGCTGAATGGCCGCTTCGGCCCGTACATCAGCGACGGCAGGATGAACGGCAAGATTCCCAAGGACCGCGAGCCCGCCTCGCTGACGCTGGCCGAAGTGCAGCAGCTGATGGAAGAAACCGGCAAGCCGGTGCGCAAGGGCTTCGGCGCGAAAAAGGCCGCTGCCAAGAAGGCACCGGCGAAGAAGGCAGCGGTGAAGAAGGAAGCCGCGCCGAAGAAGGCACCGGCCAAGAAGGCGGCCGCGAAAAAGGCGCCGGCAAAGAAGGCCGCCGCCAAGAAGGCACCGGCGAAGAAAGCGGCCAAGAAGGTCGTCAAGAAAGCCTGATGCGGGACAGCGCCCGGCCATGGGTCGGGCGCAGGCAGTGCAGTACCCGGTCCGCCGCCGCCTCGATGGCGCCGGTCCACCCCATCTGCACGCGGTGGGAGGATAATGAAGGCCCATGCCGGGCCGGTCGCCACCATGAAAGAACTCACCCTGGATTCTGCCGTCACCCTGCTGCGCTCCGGCGGCGTGATCGCCTATCCCACCGAAGCGGTCTGGGGCCTGGGATGCGACCCGTCGCACGAAGCGGCGGTGCACACGGTGCTGCGGCTGAAGCAGCGGCCGATCGAGAAGGGCATGATCCTGGTGGCCGCCGAGCTGGCGCAGCTGGAGGGCTGGGTACGCCTGCAGGCGTTGCCCGACGAGCGTCAGCGTGCAGTGCTGGCCAGCTGGCCCGGCGCCAACACCTGGATTCTTCCTGCCGGATCACGCGCGCCAGGCTGGATCACCGGCGAACACAGCGGCATCGCGGTGCGCATCAGCGCCCACCCGCTGGTGGCGGCACTGTGCCACGCGTGGGGCGGGCCGCTGGTCTCCACCAGCGCCAACCTGGCCGGCGAGCCGCCGGCACGCAGCCGCGAGGAACTGGATCCGCGCCTGCTGCGCCTGCTGGACGGTATCCTGGACGGCCCGACCGGCGGCCTGGCCCAGCCGACGCCGATCCGCGATGCGCTCAGCGGCAACGTCCTGCGATCCTGAGCCGCCCTGTGGACGCGCGGATTGCGCCGCTCCGCCGGATCCCGCACGCTGCCTCCATGAGCCCGCTGCGCGCCGCCCTCTGCCTGAGCCTGCTGCTGCCATTGACCGCCACCGCCGGCGACGATGTGCGTGTCTACCGCTGTGTCGGCAGCAACGGCACCGTGGCACTGCAGGACACGCCGTGCAGCAGCGGCCGCCAGGAAGTGCGCGACCTGCAGCGGCCGCGTGATCCGGCGCCGCAGGTGGTGCGCAGCGACGCCGCGCCCGCAACCAGCACGCCGCCGGCCGTGATCGAGCGCGAGGTCCGGCACGTCTACGTACAGCCTCCGCAACCGATGTACGAATGCGTTACCGCCGACGGCGAGCGTTACACCAGCGACAGCAACGAAGGCAATCCACGCTGGGTCCCGCTGTGGACCACGGTCTGGTCGCCGCGCGGCCATTTCGGGCCAGGCCATCCCGGGCCCCGCCCGGCCACGGGCGCATCGGCCGGAGGTCCACCGATCTACCGGCCACCTGCGGTCGGCGTCGGCGTGCAGGTGCCGGCAGGCAACATCCTGGTCCGCGACACCTGCCATGCGCTGCCGCCGCAGGAAGTCTGTTCGCGCCTGCGCGATCGCCGCTGGGAGCTGGACCGCCGCTACAACAGCGCGCTGCAGAGCGAGCGCACCGCGATCAGCAACGAACAGCGCGGTATCGATGCGCGCCTGTCGCGCGACTGCGAGCGTTGAGTCCCTGCCCGTGTAGGCTGCACGCATGAGAAAAGCACTCTGGCTGGTTCTGGCGCTGCTGCCCGCAAACGCGTTCGCCGAGGACATGGTGATCTACCGCTGCACATTCAGCAGCAGCGACGTTCCTACCCTGCAGCGCACGCCCTGCCCCGAAGGCAGCACGCAGCAGATCCAGCGGGTACCGGAGCCATCAGCGACTCCGGCACCGCGCGTGGAGCCGCCCGCCGGCCAGGAAATGGAGCTCGCCCCGTCGTCAGCGCCGCCGCCGGCAGCGGCGGACACGCCGCGCGGGCTCGACCAGGCGCGCACCATCATGGAAGCGGGCATGGTTGAACCCGCTGGCGGCGGCGACGCCATTCTGGACAGCGCAGCGCTGCCGCTGCGGACGGACCCGGCAAGCCGCAGCGACACCGCGCCACGGGCACCGCTGCCGCCGATCTTCCAGTGCAGCAGCGAGGAAGGAAGCCGCTACCTGCACGAGTACGAGGCGGCGCCACCGCACTGCGTGCTGCTCGACGTACAGGGTCTTGGCGGTGTCACCCCGGCCAATGCCGCCAGCTGCGAAGTGGTACGCGACCGCTGCGAGGAGGTTCCCGAGATCCAGCGCTGCGGCAACTGGCAGCAGCGCCTGCGCGACGCCCGGGGGCGCGAGCGCTTCGCCGCGCCGGAGAACCTCGACGCCGCGCGCAGCGAGCGCGAGCGTCTGCAGGCCGTGCTCGAGGCCAGCGACTGCCCGGTACCGGGGTGAGGACCTGCCGGCGTGGCGCGGGCCCAACGCGGTGACGGTCAGAACCCGTAGCGCAGGAAACCGCCGTCCACGGCGATGCATTCGCCGGTGACATAACTCGCCGCCGGCAGGCACAGGAAGCCCACGGCCGCGGCGACTTCCTCCGGCTCACCGATGCGGCGCATCGGCGTGCGATCGATGACTTCCTCGTAGTAGTCAGGGTCGGACAACGGCCCGGAGGTGCGGCGCGTGCGGATGTACCACGGCGCCACCGCGTTCACGCGGATGCCGTCCTCGGCCCATTCCACGGCCAGGTTGCGGGTCATCTGATGCATCGCCGCCTTGCTCATGCCGTACACCACGCCACTGCGCACATGGGTCAGGCCGGAGACGCTGCCGACGTTGACGATGGCCGACGAGGCGTGACGTGCCAGCAGCGGATGCGCATAGCGCGACAGTTCAAACGCCGAGAACAGATTGGTCTCGAAGATGCCGCGCCACTCGTCCTCGGTATAGTCGATGGCGGCGCGGGTGATGTTGCCACCCGCATTGTTGACCAGCACGTGCAGGCCATCGGCATGGTCCTCGACCCAGTCCAGGATCTGCCGGCGATCCTCGTCGTCGGAGACGTCGGCGGCAAGCGCGCGCACCTGCTGGTCGGGATAGGCGTCGGCCAGCTCGTCGCGCGCGGTTTCCAGCGCGTCGATGTCGCGCCCGACAATCATCAGGTCGGCACCGAAGCCGGCCAGTTCACGCGCGATGGCCAGGCCGATGCCGGCGCTGGCGCCGGTGATCAGTGCGGTCTGCCCGTCCAGTCGCCACCGTTGCTGGGTCATGTGTCCTCCCGGGCTGCGCCCGCTGTGTTCCGATGCAGAAAGGATACGCGCTCACGGCACGCCCCTGCCGGCGGTGCCACACTGGCCGCACGCCCGTCGCGGAGAGCCACCATGCGCATCCTGATCCTGTCCGTACTGCTGTCGGCGACTGTATTGCTGGCCGGCTGCCAACGCCCACCGGCACCGGACCCGGAACGGCCGCCGGAACCCCAAGCCCTGGCCCGTGCAGCGCAGCAACCGATCGATCGCGCGCGCGCCGTGCAGAAGACCGTCGATGATGGCGCCGAGCGCGAGCGCAGCGCGGAGGCCGACGCAGCGCGCTGATCGCAGCGATGGTGCCGTCAGCGGAGCGCCGCCGAACGAAAACGCCCGACCAAGGGCCGGGCGTTTTCCGTCGATCCACGCTACGCGTGGCTGGCTGTGCTCAGAACCCGCAGAAGCAGTACGCCAGGGTCTTTACCGGAGCGCCGTTACCCTTCTCGCGCGCGGCGTTCTCGACGAAGCGCAGCTGGGTATCCACTTCCGGCATCGTGCGCGCCAGCATCATCCGCGCCACGCCCGAATCGGACAGCATCCAGGCACCGGTACGGCTGCCGGCAAACCCACTGACGAACTGCGCGAACGGGGTCGCGGCCTTTTCGATGTAACGCACGCGGAACTTGTCTTCGCCGCCCAGCTTGGCGCGGCTGGCGGCATCGGCCACGGCGTCTTTCAGGCCACCGAAGGCATCGACCAAGCCACGTTCCTTCGCCTGCGCGCCACTCCAGACACGGCCACGGGCCACCTCATCGATGGCCTCGACCGGCTTCTTGCGTGCTTCGGCGACACGTCCGGTGAAGTCGGCGTAGCCCTTGTTGATGACCGTCTGGATGACCTGGCCCACCGCCGGATCCATCGGCCGGGTGACGTCGAACGCACCGGCGAAGCGCGTGGTACCGACACCATCGGTATGCACGCCGATCTTGTCCAGCGCGCGGCTGAAGTTCGGGATCATGCCGAAGATGCCGATCGAACCGGTGATGGTCGAGGGATCGGCGTAGATGCGATCGGCATTCATGCTGATCCAGTAACCACCGGACGCGGCCAGGTCACCCATCGACACCACCACCGGCTTGCCGGCGGCCTGCAGGGCCACCACTTCACGGCGGATCTGCTCGGAGGCGAACACTTCGCCACCCGGCGAATTCACGCGCAGCACCACGGCCTTGACCTGCTCGTCGTCGCGCGCAGCGCGCAGCAGCGCCGACGTGGACTCACCACCGATGCGGCCGGCCGGCAGGTCACCGCCACTGATCTCGCCGGCGGCAACCACCACGGCCACCTGCGGGCGTGCATCCACCGGACTGCGGCGGGCGTCGAGCAGGGCCATGTAGCGACCGAAATCGACATTGCGGAAGCCGCCCTCAGCGTCTTCATCGGCCACGCCGCGTTCGATCATCAGGTCTTCGAACTCCTCGCGGGTCTTCAGCGCGGTCACCAGCTTCTGCTGCAGGGCGAACTTGGCCAGATCGCCACCGGCAGCCGCCACACCTTCGGGCAGCGTATCGATGCCGGCGGCCAGTTGCGCCGGATCCAGCCGGCGCGCCTTGGCGATGTCGCCCAGATAGCGCTGCCACACGTCGTTCATCCAGTACAGGTCGGCTTCCTTGGCCGCCGGCGAAGCAGCATCAAGCACATAGGGCTCGGCCGCGGACTTGTACTCGCCCACCTTGAACAGGTGCACGTCCACGCCCAGCTTGTCCTGCAGGCCGGAGCGGAAGTACTGGCGGTAGCGGCCCAGACCCTCGAGCACCACCGATCCCATCGGATCCAGGTAGACCTCGTCGGCCTGCGCAGCCAGCAGGTACTGCGACTGGCCCATGCTTTCGCTGTAGGCCACCAGCTGCTTGCCGGACGCGCGCAGGCTCTGCAGCGCGGCGGCGACTTCACGCAGCGAGGCGAAGCCGGAGGGCTGCAGCTTGTCCAGTTCCAGCACCACGCGCTCGATCTTCTTGTCCTCGCGCGCCGACTCGATCACCCGGACCAGGTCACGCAGCTGGACCTCTTCGGCGCTGTTGTCGCCCACGGCCTTGGCCAGCGCGCGGCTGACCGGATCGGCGCTGAACTGCTCGACCAGGCGCCCTTCCGGTGCGATCACCAGGGTCGTGCGGTCCTGCAGCGATTTGCTGGCACCGGCGCCCATGCCGGCGGCGATGACGAACACCACCAGCAGCAGGAACAGCAGGCCGAAGAACACCAGGTTGAGGATCAACCGGCGGGTGAAATTCATGACGTCCCACAGCCCGATGAAGAAACTGGCGACGGGATTGCGACGCGCCTGGGGCAGCGGGGGCACGGGTTGATTCATGGAGCGCTCCGGATGGCTTCTTGCCGTGGTAACAGCATAGCCGGTGCCGTGTGAGGCGGCATCGGACACAAGTCAGGGGATCGCCCGTCACGGGGTGACGGGCGGAGGGTCAGGACAGCGCGGACTGGCCGATGCGCTGGCTGCTGCGACGCAGGCGCCAGCCCATCAGGATGGCGGCGGCAGTGAGGCCGACGATCAGGCCGATCCACATGCCCTGCGGGCCCATGCCCAGCCCCAGGCCGAGCCCGGCGCCGAGCGGCATGCCCAGGCCCCAGTAGGCGAACATGGCGATGAACATCGGCACGCGGGTGTCCTTCAGGCCGCGCAGAGCACCGGCCGACAGCACCTGGATGCCGTCCGGGAACTGGAAGGTGGCCGCGTACAGCAGCAGCGTGGAGGCCAGGCCGGCCACCGCCAGATCGTTGGTGTACACCCCGACGATGGCATCGTGGCCGAACAGCAGCACCAGCGCGGACAACGTCTGTGTACCCATGATGATCGCGTAGCCGGCCCAGGCTGCACGACGCACACCGAAGCCATCACCCCGCCCCACTGCATGACCCACGCGCACCGTGGTGGCCTCGGCCACGCCCATCGGGATCATGAAGCACAGCTGCGCCACGTTGATCGCGATCTGGTGGGCTGCCGCCTCGTTGGCGCCGAGGCGGCCGATCAGCAGTGCGGTGACGATGAACAACCCACCTTCCATCAGCACGGTGATGCCGATCGGCAGACCGGTGCGCAGCAGGTCCCAGATCGCCTTCCAGCGCGGCCACTCGAAGTGCGAGAACAGCTGCAGATGGGCGAATCGCCGGGTACGCCACAGATAGAGGGCAAATGCGCTTGCCTGCAACCACATCATCACCGCCGAGGCGATGCCCAGGCCCTCGGCACCCAGCTCCGGGAAGCCCAGCTTGCCGTTGGCCAGCACGTAGCCCATCGGCGCCAGCACCACCAGGCCGCCGAAGCCGATCAACATGGTCGGCAGCGTCCAGTGCATGCCCTCGCTGAGATAGCGCATGCAGAAGTACAGCGTCAGCGCCGGCCCGCCCCAGCGCACCGCATGCAGGAACGCTGTTGCGCCGGGCACGATGTCCGGCGCGATGCCGAAGGCGGGCAGCAGCGGCGGCACCACCGTGAGGAAGGTGAACATGATCAGGCCCAGGCCCAGCGCCAGCCACAACGCCTGCCGGAACAGCGGACCGATCTCGCGCTCGCGGCCGGCGCCGTGCAGCTGTGATACCGAGGCGGTCAGCGAGATCAGCGTGCCGATCGGAATCAGCATCGGCAGCCAGAGCAGGGCCGTGCCGATGGTCACGGCCGCCAGGGTTGAGGTGGCGTGATGACCGGCAATCACGTTGTCGACGAAGGAGATCAGGCCGGTGGAGACATGCCCGAGCACGAGCGGCAGGGCGAGCAGACCGGTGGCGCCGACTTCCTTGCTGAAGCGCGGCGTGGAGGTTGCGTTGGACATGGGATGCAGAACGCGAACTGCGGTTGCGCGCGAAGGGCACAGGCACCGGGTTGCGGGCCGTCATCTTACGCGCGCGGTGCGTTCATTCCCATGACATGGCGTGAACGCTGGGTTTGACCGCGCGCTTACTGGCCGGCCTGGCGCTTGAGCCAGGCGTCTCGTTCCGCAGCAGGTACGGCGAGGAACGCGCTGCGCACCGCATCGCGTTCCTGCGGCGGCGTGCGCTGGGCCACCAGCGCCAACTGCGCCAGCTGTGCCGGGCTGAGCTGGTGCAGCACGGCCAGTGCACTGTCGCGCTGCTGCGGTGGCAGGAAGCCGAACAGCCCATGCAGCTTGGGAAACTCCACGCCCAGTTGCGGCCCCAGCCGCCAGCCATCGCGGAACGCCTGGTCCTGTGCCTGGAATTGCGAGCGCAGGCGCTCCTGCTGTGCGGCCGGCAGTGCGGCGAACCGCGTGGCCGCCTGACGGATGCGTTCGCGCTCGCTTTCCG
Organism: Stenotrophomonas sp. TWI169; assembly: GCF_039674705.1. Classification (NCBI taxonomy): domain Bacteria; kingdom Pseudomonadati; phylum Pseudomonadota; class Gammaproteobacteria; order Lysobacterales; family Lysobacteraceae; genus Stenotrophomonas; species Stenotrophomonas sp. TWI169. The sequence continues at coordinate 90,451 of NZ_JBDJOB010000003.1, forward strand.
GCAGCGCGCGCCAAGCGGCGTAGTCGGCGCGGCGCTGCCGCTGCTGCTGCGCGTCGAGCTGGACGAACGCGGTGGGTGCCGCCGATGGCGGGACCGCGGGCGTGGCCGCCGGCGCGGGTGGCAGTGGAACATTCAGGGTCTGGGGCGTTGCGGACAGCGACAACGGGATGGCCAGCAGCAGGCTGGTGATCACGGACTTATTCATCGGCGGCGGCGGTTTCCAGCACTGCGCTGGCCGGCTCTGGCCGGCTCGGCTTGGTCTGCGACTCGTCCACCGGCAGCGGACCACCGGCGGCCGTCCAGGCATACAGATCGGCCTCGGCCAGCAACGGATAATCGCGGTCGGCCAGCATTGCTGCGTCATCGCTGGCCGGGGCGCTGTCCGCCTGCGGCGTGGCAGCGACCGTGCTCGGCGGCAGCGCCTCGACCGTGACCGGGCCGGCCTCGGCAACCACCCCCTCCGGCAGCGGCGCATCGCTCACCAGCGACCGACCGCTCCAATGGCGCCAGCCCAGAGCGGCTGCCAGCAGTACTGCCACCGTCAGCAGCAGGATCGCCGGCCCGCGCCAGCGCGGTCGGGCGTCGGGGCGCCGGCGCCGGGGGCTGGCAGCGCTCCGTTCATCGCGCTGCGGTGCCCTCCAGCTGGACGTCGGCGCCTGCGGATTGCTGCTGGTGGCAGCTGCCGGCTGCTGCAGCTGCTGCAGGCGCTGCGCCGGCAGGTCGCGGATGCGCTGCTGCACCTGTTCGGCCAGGCCGCGCCAGGCAACGGCATCCGGCTGACCCTGGGCATCACGCGGGCAGGCATCGGCCAGCAGCTGCTGGTAGCCGGCCTCATCACGATCGAGTACCCGCGTGGCGATGTTCTCATCCAGGCTGCCGCCCACCCGCAGCAGCAGGGCCAGCCGTGGCAGCGGTGCCATGCCGCCCAGTGCGGCGAGTGCCGGCGGCCACTGGCCCGGGGCCGGCTCGCGCAGTGCCTGCCGCTGCCCCAGCAGGGTCCAGAAGCGGGTCGGCCACTGTGCCATCGGCAGATCGCTGGCAACGGCCGAGAAGGCGCGCATCACCGCCACGAGGGTCTGCTCGGCCCGGGCCGGGTCGCCGCATTGCAGCTCCGCCACCACCAGGGCGCGGCGCTCTACGCCACGCAGAAACGCCGACAGCGCACCGGCCGCGGTCGAGGAAACAGGGGCGGGCACAGCGGTCATCGGTCACTCCAGAGGTCTGCCGGCATGATAGCGGCAGGCCATCGGCGCCCGGCAGGACTTGCGTCCGTGGGCACTTCATGCTGCAGGTTGTGCACAGCACCACGCTGGCGCCCGGCAAAACCGCGACATCTCGCTGAATTCACTCTGTTTCAGCAATGTTTCACACATAACATATTGATTTTAATACATTTTAAAGTATGGCGATTTTTTGACCAACCCAAGGGCGAGGCCGTCGCCATCGGCGTCCTGCGCAGCCGTTGACCGGTAACGCACAGTGTTATCCACAGAACGTGTGGATAAGACTGAATCTCCAATGGACACCGATATTTAGGTGACATTTATGATTCGGCGACGTCCCCCGTGTGGGCCTTCCGGGCGGCATGCGGGTGCACACGGCCCGTTACACTGCCCCGATGCTCGACCCGATTCCGACCCTGCAGGTCGCCCTGCCCGTCCCCCTGCCCCGCCTGTTCGACTATCTGTCGCCGCAGGGCGATGCCCCGGACGTGGCGGTCGGCTGCCGGGTGAAGGTGCCGTTCGGCAACCGCGAACTCATCGGCGTGGTGGCCGGCCACGGCCAGGCCGACGACGGCCAGGGCCTGCGTCAGGCGCTCGCGTGGTGCGACCCCGCGCCCCTGCTGCAGGGCGAACTGTGGCAGAGCCTGCAATGGCTGGCCCGATACACCCACGCGCCGCTGGGCGAAGTGCTGAGCACGGCCCTGCCGGGGCCGCTGCGGCACGGCGAAGCCCTGCCCGACACCCATCATTGGGGCTGGCAGCTGACCGCCGCAGGCCACGCGCAGCGCGGCACGCTGCGCGCAGGCAGCCGCCCGCGGCAGTTGGCGGAACTGCTGGCCGACGCCGTCGTGGACGAGGACGTGCTGGGGGCGCGCATGGAGGACTGGCGCAGCGCGGCGCGCAGTCTCGGCAAGCGCGCACTGGCCGAGCGCGTTGCACTGAGCGTAGCGCCACAGCACGCGCAACCGCTGCCCGGCCCGACCCTCAATCCGGACCAGGCCGAAGCCGTTGCCGCGATCAACGCCGCGGAGGGGTTCCAGCCCTTCCTGCTCGATGGGGTGACCGGCAGCGGCAAGACCGAGGTCTACCTGCAGGCGATCATCCACTGCCTGGGCCAAGGCCGGCAGGCGCTGGTGCTGGTGCCCGAAATCGGACTGACGCCGCAGACCCTGGCGCGTTTCCGCGGCCGCCTGGGCATCGCCGTGCATGCGCTGCATTCGGGATTGAACGACAACGAGCGCGCGCGCGTCTGGGCAGCCGCCTCGCGCGGCGAAGCGCGGGTGATCGTCGGCACCCGCTCGGCGGTGTTCACGCCGCTGCCGCAGGCCGGCCTGCTGATCGTGGACGAGGAACATGACGGCAGCTACAAGCAGCAGGACGGCATCCGCTACCACGCGCGCGATTTCGCCCTGGTGCGTGCCAAGGCGCTGGGGGTTCCGGTGCTGCTGGGCAGCGCGACACCGTCGCTGGAAACCCTGCACAACGCCTATGCCGGTCGTTACCTGCACCTGCGCCTGAAGCAGCGCGCCGGCGACGCGCGGCCGCCACGCGTGCGCATCCTGGATGTGCGCAAGCGTCCCCTGCAGGACGGTCTCTCGGCCGAAGTGCTGGCCGGCATCGGCGAGCACCTGCAGCGCGGCCAGCAGGTGCTGGTGTTCAAGAACCGGCGTGGTTACGCACCGGTACTGCTGTGCCATGACTGCGGCTGGACGGCGCCGTGCCAGCGCTGTGATGCGCCGATGACCGTGCATGGCGGCGGCCGTCGCCTGCAGTGCCATCACTGCGGTGCGCGGCAACCGGCGCCACTGGCCTGCCCCGCCTGCGGCAGCCTGGCCCTGCAGCCACAGGGAATCGGCACCGAGCGGCTGGAGGAGCACCTCACCGCCGCCTTCGCCGAGTACCCGGTGGTGCGCATCGACCGCGGCACCACCGCCCGCCGCGATGCGCTGGAACAGCAGCTGGCCAAGCTGGGGGACCAGGCCGGCATCCTGGTCGGCACGCAGATCCTGGCCAAGGGCCACGATCTGCCCAGACTCACGCTGGTGGTGGTGGTCGGCATCGACGAGGGCCTGTTCTCGGCCGATTTCCGCGCCAGCGAGAAACTCGCGCAGCAGTTGATCCAGGTCGCCGGCCGCGCCGGGCGCGCCCGCGATCCGGGCGAGGTGTGGCTGCAGACCCACCATCCGGGTCATCCCCTGCTGGAGACGCTGGTCAACGGCGGCTACCACCCGTTCGCGCAGGCCGAACTGAACCAGCGGCAGGCCGCCGGCTTCCCGCCCTTCGCGCATCTGGCACTGATGCGTGCCGAAGCGCAACAGGTGGAGCACGCCAACGCGTTCCTGCTGGCTGCACGGCGACTGCTGGGCGAACAGGCGCTGGTGGAAGCGTACGGACCGATGCCGGCACCGATGCCGCGCCGGGCCGGCTACCAGCGCACGCAGCTGCTGCTGTCATCGGCACAGCGCCCGCCTCTGCACGGCGTGCTGGCGCAGCTGGTACCGCAGCTGTATGCCTTGCCGGAAGCCCGCAAGGTGCGCTGGTCGCTGGATGTGGATCCGACGGATCTGTATTGAATGCAAGCGGAATCCGCCGGGCATGGCCCGGCGCCATCGTTACCGCGCGCGATTCCCGCTTACGTCAGCGGTGACATCACGCCGCGCTGGTAAGCGGGTCGCTCACGCAGCCGGGCGTACCACTGGGCCAGGTGGGGCAGGTCCGGACGCTGGATCGGCAGTTCATACCAGGCGTACACCAGTGAACCCAACGGGATGTCGCCCATCGCGAATGTCGCGCCCGACAACCACGGCTGCGTGGCCAGCGTCGCGTCGGCCATCGCCAGGTAATCGGCGGCGCGGACGATGGCAGCATTGATGCGCGATTCGTCGCGGTCTGCCGGCGCGGTGCGCATGATGCCCCAGATCAGATCGCTGTACAGCGGCGCCATCCGCGAGGTGCTCCAGTCCATCCATTTCTCGGCCTGTGCGCGTTCCATCGGATCCTCGGCGTACAGTGTCCCCAGCGCGTAGCGCGCGCTCAGGTAACGCACGATGGCGTTGGACTCCCACAGCGGCAGGCCGTGGTCCTCGATCACCGGCACCAGGCTGTTGGGGTTCATCGCCAGGTATTCCGGCGTCTGTGTGCCACCGTGGCTGCCGCCCACTTCGATGGACTCGTAGGGCAGGCCGATCTCTTCGGCACACCACAGCACCTTGCGGACGTTGCTGGAATTGCGACGGCCCCAGATCTTCAACATGCGGGTATTCCTTGCGGGCAATGCGAGCGGCAACGATACGCCTGATCGGTGTACATGTGGGCGTGCGGAATGATGCGCGGGGGCGTCGGCCGGGCATGGCCCGGCGCTACCGGTTCTTCTTCGGCAGCGCGCGCACGTAGGACGACTTGCCATCCTTCTTCAGTTCGAACAGACCGATCGCCGCCAGCAGATCACTCAGCTTTCCATAGCCATAGTTGCGCGAATCGAACGAGGCCTGGTTGGCGATCTGGCTGCCCACCGGCCCCAGGTGCGACCAGCCGTCTTCGCCTTCCGCTGCGGACACGGCGCGGCGCAGCATCTTCACCAGACGTGTATCGCTGCGCATTTCCGCGCCGCTCTTGCGCGGGCGCACTTCCTCGCCGCTGCCCGTTTCACCGGTGGCCGGCTCGATGGCACCCGGCTCTGCCGTGCCCTGTTCCACTTCCGGCACGCTGGCATGGGCCTGGCCCAGTGCTTCCAGATAGGTGAATTTGGAACAGGCATTGACGAAGGGTTCCGGCGTCTTCTTTTCGCCGAAGCCATACACCTTCACCCCGTCGGTCAACAGACGCATCACCATTGGAGTGAAATCAGCATCGCTGGAGACGATGGCGAAGCCGTCGAGGTTGCGCGCGTACAGCAGGTCCATCGCATCGATCACCATGGCCATGTCCGAGGCGTTCTTGCCCTTGCTGTAGGCGAACTGCTGGATGGGCCGGATCGCGTACTCGTGCAGCACCGCCTCCCAGCCTTTCAGCCGTGGGCTCTTCCAGTTGCCGTAGGCACGGCGGACATTGGCCACGCCGTAGCGGGCCACCTCCGCCAGCACTTCGTCGATCTTCGATGCGGGCGCGTTGTCGGCGTCGATCAACAGGGCGATGCGCTTTTCCGGTTCGCTCATGGGCCTCTCGCTGGCGGTTGCCTGAATCCGAGTATCGCCGATCCGCGCGCACGCTGACGTGACAGGCCGCCGCCGTGCGAAGATGCCGGACGGTTCCCCATGCCCCCTGGAGTGAGTCGATGAGTCGTGAGCGCGTTCCCCACCTGGTCGTTGTCGGCGGCGGTTTTGCCGGCCTCTGGGCCACCCGTGCGCTGGCACGCGAACGCATCCGCATCACCCTGGTCGACCGCCGCAACCATCACCTGTTCCAGCCGCTGCTGTACCAGGTCGCCACTGCAGGCCTGTCAGCGCCGGATATCGCCGCACCGCTGCGCCACATCCTCGGCCACCAGCGCAACGTGGAAGTGCGGCTCGGTGAGGTCGTGGCCATCGACAGGCAGGTCCGCCAGGTGCGGCTGGCCGACGGCAGCACGCTGGACTACGACAGCCTGCTGCTGGCTACCGGCGCCACTCACGCCTACTTCGGCAACGACCAGTGGGCCGATGATGCGCCCGGCCTGAAGACCCTCGACGATGCCATTGCCCTGCGCCGCAAGCTGCTGCTGGCGTTCGAGCGCGCCGAAGCCGAACCGGACCCGGCCAGGAAGGCGGCGTGGCTCAGCTTTGCCGTCGTCGGCGGCGGCCCGACCGGCGTCGAACTGGCGGGCACCCTGGCCGAGATTGCACGCCATACGCTGCGCAATGAATTCCGCCACATCGATCCGGCCAGCGCCAAGGTACGCCTGGTGGAAGCCGGTCCACGCGTGCTGTCCTCGTTCCCGGAAGTGCTCTCACTGAAGGCGCGCCGGCAGCTGGAAAAGCTGGGTGTGGAAGTGCTGACCGGAACGCCGGTGAGCAACATCGACAGCCAGGGCTTCACGCTGGGTGACCAGTTCGTGCCGGCGCGCACCGTGGTGTGGGCGGCCGGCGTGGCCGCCTCGCCGCTGGCGCGCACGCTGGACGTGCCACTGGACCGTGCCGGGCGCGTGCAGGTGCAGCCGGACCTGACCCTGCCCGGGCATCCGGAACTGTTCGTGGCCGGCGATCTGGCCGCGGTGAACCAGGCCAACGGCAAGCCCGTGCCCGGCGTAGCGCCCGCCGCCAAGCAGATGGGCAAGTACGTGGCCGAGGTCATCCGTGCACGCCTGCACGGCAGGCCGGAGCCCGGGCCCTTCAAGTACGCGGACTACGGCAACCTGGCCACCATCGGCCGCATGGCCGCCATCGTGCACCTGGGGCGCCTGCAGCTGTCGGGCGTGCTGGCCTGGTGGTTCTGGCTGGCCGCGCACGTGTTCTTCCTGATCGGCTTCCGCAACCGCATCGTGGTGCTGCTGAACTGGGCGGTGGCGTATTGGAGCTACCAGCGCAGCGCACGCATCATCTTCGGCGATGACCAGGATGACCGCCGGCCGAAACGGTAGCGCAGGTCTGCAACGGGGTCAGATCCCTTTCCTGTGGAAAAGCATCTGACCCCACGTTGGGCACGGCGCTACAAAGATGCGGAATCCAATGCCTGCAACCACGCCAGCTTGCGCTCGCGCGGCAGCTGTTTGAGCTGCCACTCGGCGCGCGAAGCCGCGGAGCGGTCCGGGTACTCGCGCACGGCCAGGATGCGCAGCGGCGGGCGGGCCCGGGTGTAGCGCGCCCCCGTACCGGCGCGATGGGCGGCGAAACGCGCGTCCACGTCGGTGCTGATGCCAGCGTAGTAGCTGCCATCGCGGCATTCGAGCAGGTACAGGAACCACGGGCGGTGGGACGGGGCCATGCCGGGATTATGCCGTGCTGCACCGCAGCGGATATACTGCCCGCGAATGCAGGAGAGAGGCGCCGCGCTGGCGCCCGCCGAAGGCGCAGGCTCCCATGATCGCTCAGGCCGGTGGGCTGGAATCCCACCAACCATGCATTCGACTCGCCGAGCTGGAGAGAGGTCACCGGGCATGCCCGGTACGATCCGCCGAAGGGGCACGCGGCCTACGCCGCTGAACTCTCAGGCAAAAGGACAGCGGGAGCGGCACCGGTCATCGTCATCCCGTCATTGCGCAGGCAATGGCGGCGTCCGCGCATGGCCGGCCCCACCGCGTCCGGAGCCTGTTCCATGTTGCTGTCCATCATCTACCTGATCGCCATTTCCGCCGAAGCCATGACCGGCGCACTGTCCGCGGGACGCCGCCGCATGGATCTGTTCGGCGTGGTCATGATCGCCTGCGTTACCGCGCTCGGCGGTGGTTCATTGCGCGACATCCTGCTTGGCCACTATCCGCTGGGCTGGGTCAAACATCCCGAGTACCTCGGCTTCACCGTGTGCGCGGCGCTGATCGCCACCTGGGTCGCACGCTGGATGCACCACTTCCGCCGCACCTTCCTGGTGCTCGACGGCCTGGGCCTGATCGCCTTCACCCTGATCGGTTGCTCGATCGCACGCGAGGCCGGTCATGCCACGCCGATCGTGCTGATCGCCGGCATGCTGACCGGCGCGTTCGGCGGCGTGCTGCGCGACATTCTGTGCAACGAAGTGCCCCTGATCTTCCAGAAGGAGCTGTACGCGATCATCGCGCTGCTGACCGGCGCCGCCTATCTGCTGCTGCTGCACTGGAACGTGTCCGATGCCACGGCCATCCTGTGCTGCCTGGCGGGCGGCTTCGCCCTGCGCCTGCTGGCGATCCATTACCGCTGGGAAATGCCGAAGTTCGTGTATCACGACGAAGTGCATTGAACGATGGCGTGTTCGCCGGGCGTGGCCCGGCGCTCCCCTTCGTGCCCTGCACCACCCCGGCGATGGACCTGGCGCTGTCGCTCATGCGCAGCGCCAGGCGCATCGCCGGTGCGGACGGGCCGGTCTCCAACTCCGACCGGCCCTGATCGCGGCCGCACCCCCGCAGGCGCAGGCCGCCATCCACACACATTCCGCGCTCAGGCGGCTTCTGACACCGTCACTTCGCGACGGGCGCGCACGGCCGCAGCCAGTCGCTCCAGCACCGTCACCGTGGTGTCCCAGTCGATGCAGCCATCGGTGATGCTCTGTCCGTAGACCAGCGGCTGGCCTTCCACCAGTTCCTGCCGGCCTCCCACCAGATGGCTCTCGATCATCACGCCCACGATGCGCTGTTCGCCGTCCTCCAGCTGAACGGCGATGTCTTCGATCACCTTCGGCTGGTTTTCCGGGTTTTTCAGGCTGTTGGCATGGCTGGCATCGATCATCAGCCGCGTCGGCAGCCTGGCCTTGGCCAGTGCCTGGCAGGCGTCGGCCACGCTGGCCGCGTCGTAGTTCGGCTGCTTGCCGCCGCGCAGGATCACATGGCAATCCGGGTTGCCGGTGGTCGAAACGATGGCGGTGCCGCCCTGCTTGGTCACCGACAGGAAGTGATGCGGGTTGGAGGCCGCGCCGACCGCATCGGCCGCGATTTTGACGTTGCCATCGGTGCCGTTCTTGAAGCCCACCGGGCACGACAGGCCGGAGGCCAGTTCGCGGTGCACCTGGCTTTCGGTGGTGCGTGCGCCGATCGCGCCCCATGCCACCAGGTCGGCGATGTACTGCGGCGAGATCACGTCAAGGAATTCAACGCCGGCCGGCAGGCCCAGCTTGTTGATGTCGCGCAGCAGGCCGCGGGCAATGCGCAGGCCCTTGTCGATCCGGAAGCTGCCGTCCAGGTCCGGGTCATTGATCAGGCCCTTCCAGCCCACCGTGGTGCGCGGCTTCTCGAAGTACACGCGCATGACGATCTCGAGCTCGCCGGCCAGCGCGTCGCGCAGAGGCTTCAAGCGCTGTGCGTACTCGATGGCCGCATTCGGATCGTGGATCGAACACGGGCCGACCACGACCGCCAGGCGATCGTCGCGGCCATGCAGGATCTGGTGCAGGGCCGCGCGCGAAGCACTGACGGTGTCGGAGGCTTCATCGTCACACGGCAGCATCGCCAGCAGCTGGGCAGGCGGTGTGAGCGGTTCGATGGTGCGGATGCGCAGGTCGTCGGTATGGGGGGGCATGGGGGAGGTCTCCGGTACGTTGGGGGTCCCCAGCGAGGCGGCATGAAAAAAGCCGCCAGGTTCGCTGGCGGCTTTCGGGAATGCGTCTGAAGCTTTCTTCAGGGTGAGCGCAGTCCTTCCTCCGCCAGTGGCTTCGGAAAGTAATACCAGTAAAAGCGGGTAGCGGCTGCGTTCATGGGGTGTATTGATAGCACAGCTTCTGCGCAGCACAAAATGTTTCATCCGCAACTTGGGAAGCGGTTCAGCAGCACGGCGATCTAGCGGCTGCCATGCACTTCCACGTCCAGCAGCAGGCCCTCGTGGATATCGGCCCAGCGCTCCAGCACCTGGTCCAGCTCCCGCCTCGCCTCCTCCAGCTGCTCGGGGTTGAGCAGGGACCGCGCCGTGTAGAGATCGGAGACCAGCCGCCGCAGTGTCGATTCCGGTATCGCCACCGAGGGCCCGTCCACATCCGGCAACTGCAACGCCGGGGTGTCGCCGGGAGGGCCGAACAGCGTGACCTGGAGCGTGCTCTGCATGATCGACTTCCCTGTGGGTAGACGTGGGCAATGCACTGTTTACCGCGTTCGGATGACCGGCGCATGTGCCGGTGTACGGATCGATCGTGTCGCGACTGGACCGATGGTGCCACCGCGTTGAGATCTTCCTTCCAGGCTTCCCACCGTTCGGCCCGGAAGGGGCGTGCAGGCGATCGATGCGCGGTTATACGGGCAATGGCATATGCGATACATGTGCTCAAGATGGTTTGCCACCGGAAAAGGGTGGCCGGGTCGGCAAAGCCCGAGGAGATGTTGTTTACGTTTGTCAGCCGGCGTCGCCTTGGGCGGCGCCGGCTGGCAATCCGTCCGCGTTCCATGGCGGGCGGTGCGGGGGGGCGCTTGCGCCCGCCGGATCAGTGACCCGGTCTTTGCCGCCACGTACCGTCCGCCACCTCTTCCGGTGGCGGTGTCGTCTGTCCTGTACGGAGCACACGCCATGAACACACCACACGTTCCCTTCCCCGGTGCCCACCCCGATCCGGCCAATGCCGATCAGGCGCCGTTCGATCCCAACAGTCTGGTCGCCCACCTGCAACGCATCGGCAGCGGTGCGGCCGCCGATGGCCAACCCTGGCCCGAGCGCCATCCAGCGAACGGCCGACGCATGATGCTGGCCGATGCCGATGGCGCACTGGCCGGCCTGCGCATCGTGCAGGAGGTGCTGCTGGCCGCCGAACGCTGCCGCCAGAATGCCGCGCCCGAACATCACGTGAGCGACCGGGTGATGGAAGGGTTGATGCTGGCATCCCTGGGGCTGGCCACGCATGCGGCCGAACGCCTGCAGCCCCACTAGCCGCGTCCGCGCAATGTGACCGGGCCCGATGGCCCGGTCATGGGCCGGCCCCCGCCGGATCACAGTGAACGCAGTGCGCGCCTGCGGATGTAGGCGTTGGCAGGGCTGTCGCGCTCGCGTTGCCAGCGTGTGCACAGGTCACGCAGCCACTGCGGCTGGGTCTTCCCGGCATCGTTGAGCCAGTTGCCGACGGAATCCTGCACATAGCGTTCGGGATCATCAGCCAGTGCCTCCAGCAGCGAATGCGCGTGTTCGGGATGCTGCTTGAAAAGAGCGATGTGCGCCGCCCAGACGCCACGGGGACGCAGTGCTTCACAGGCAAACCGGCGCAGATGCGCGGACGGTTCCTGCGTCCACGGCTGCAGGCATTCAAGCGCCAGCAGTGGCCCGGCAACGATGTCGGTGCGCAGCGCCAGCCACGCCCATTCGCGCACGCCGAAATGCGGATCATCTGCCAACGGGCGCATCTTCTCCAGCTTCACCGGCAGGGAGGCGGTGGCATCGCCACCGATCAGGTAGCAGGCCCAGCCGCGCACGGTGTCGGATGCATGCGACTGCCATTGTGCAGGATCACCCTGCCTGGCCTCACGCAACAGCGTTGCCGCCAGAACCATGCGCTGGGTAATGCCTTTGCTGGCGGCATCGCGCATGCATTGAATGGCAGTCTCCGGCAGCACCGCAACGGTCTGCAGCAACACCGCGAAGTCCACGGCCAGACATTCCGCCAGATGCGTGCTGGCGGCTGCCCCGGTATCCAGCTGATGCTTTCGCGCCGGGCTGATCGCTGCGCTCACTGCAGGTCCTTCCGTCCGCCGCCGGTGTGCTGCCACACCTTGGCCAGCAGCTGTGAGAGCTGCACCTGCTCGGCAGTGTCCAGGCCGTTGAACAGGCCCGCGATCCACTGCGTGTGCTGATTGAAGAGGTCTTCGGCCAAGCGCTTGCCCTGCACGGTCAGCACGATCTGGAGGCGACGGCCATCGTCCGCATCGCTGCGCCGCTGCAGCAACCCTTCGCGCTGCAGGCCATCGAGCAGGCCGCTGATGGTGGCGCGGGTCACGCCTGCACGTTCGGCCAGCGCATGCGGCGACAGTGTGCCGCCGGCACCGTGCAGCAGGAACAGCACGATGAAGCGGCCTTCACTGAGCCCGTGCGGTGCCAGCCGGCTGGCGCAGTCGCGATCGATCGCCGAGGACAGCGACAGCAGCTGGAAGCACAGATGCAGCAGGGCGACATTGGCGTGGCCACGTCGCCGGGCCTCGTCCAGAAGGGCGCCATGTTTTGCCTCAAGCACAGTGATTTCCAATATGTTTAGGCGCCTAATCATATTCATGACGGGATGGAACGCAACACCTACGGGGCCTGCCGCCGGGCCCGGCCGGGCGCACTCCTCGCGCAGGGGGCTGCAAGCAGCCGAAGCTGCGGTAGCATCGCGCCACGTCCCGCCAGGAGTTCCACGCATGCGCCGTGCCGTCCTGCTGTTGCTGACGCTGTTCCCCGCCGCCGTAATGGCCGCTCCCCCTCCCGTGCCCTCCCCGGCCCGGATCGATGCCGAAGCCAAGCGCCTGATGCAGGTGGCTCACGCCCGCGGGATGGCAGTGGCCGTCGTCGACGGTGGCAAGGTCGTGCACGTTGCCGCCTATGGCGAGCGCAACGCTGCCGGCGAACCGCTGCAGACCGACACGGTCATGTATGCGGCGTCGCTGACCAAGATGGCCTTCGGCCACCTGATCGCGCAGCTTGCACAGGACAAGGTGATCGATCTGGATGCCAGCATCGCCAGCGCGCTGGACAGACCGCTACCGGACTATCCGGCCGAGCCGAAGAAGTACGCCGATTACACCGTGCTGGCCGGCGACGAACGTTGGCGCCGGCTGACCCCGCGCCTGCTGCTCAACCATGCCAGCGGCTTTGCCAACTTTGCATTCCTGGAGCCGGACGGAAAACTGAAATTCCACTTCGATCCGGGCAGCCGCTATGGCTATTCCGGCGAAGGCCTGATCCTGCTGCAGTTCGTGCTGGAGCGCGGGCTGGGCCAGGACGTGGGTACGCTCATGCAGCAGCGCGTATTCGACCGCTTCGGCATGCCCCGCACCAGCATGATGTGGCGCGAGGATTTCGCCACGAATCTGGCCGACGGCTGGACCGCCGAAGGCACGACGGAACCGCACGATGAACGCAGCCGCGTGCGTGCCGCCGGTTCGATGGACACGACCATCGCCGACATGGGCAATTTCGCGGCCGGCTATGTCAGTGGCCAGGGGCTGTCGGCATCGATGCGCCGGGAGCTGGTGCGGCCGCAGCTGCCGATCACCACCGCCAGCCAGTTCCCGACGCTGCAGCCGGAACTGCCGGTGGCGCAGCGGCGCAGAAACCTGGCTGCGGGACTGGGCGTGGTGACATTCACCGGTCCACAGGGCGCAGGCTTCTACAAGGGCGGACATGACGATGCGGTGGGCAACACGCTGGTGTGCGTCGAACAAGGCCAACGCTGCGTGGTGATCCTGGGCAACGATGTGCGCGCCGAAGCGGCCTTTCCGGCACTGGTGCGCTTCGTGCTGGGCGAGACGGGGGTGCCGTGGGATTGGGAATACGGCGCCACGAAGGCATTCGTGCGCTGACAGGTCGACCACGGTCCACGTCCAGCAGAGGGGGCGGAACGCCCACAAAAAAAACCCCGCCTTGCGGCGGGGTTTTTCACTTCATCGGGAACAGCGGACCTTAGAAGTCCATGCCGCCCATGCCACCCATGCCGCCCATGCCACCGGCGCCGCCCAGGGCCGGCTCGTCCTTCTTCGGAGCTTCGGCAACCATGGCTTCGGTGGTGATCATCAGGCCAGCGATCGAGGCCGCGTTCTGCAGCGCCGAGCGGGTCACCTTGGTCGGGTCCAGGATGCCGAACTGCAGCATGTCGCCGAACTCACCGGTGGCGGCGTTGTAGCCGAAGCTGCCGCTGCCTTCCTTGACCTTGTTGACGATGACGGACGGCTCTTCGCCGGCGTTGGCGACGATCTCGCGCAGCGGGGCTTCCATCGCGCGCAGGGCGATCTGGATGCCGTGGTTCTGGTCTTCGTTGGCGCCCTTCAGGCCGGCCAGCGCGGTGACCGCACGGACCAGTGCAACGCCGCCGCCCGGAACCACGCCTTCTTCAACGGCTGCACGGGTAGCGTGCAGGGCGTCGTCGACGCGATCCTTCTTTTCCTTCATTTCGATTTCGGTGGACGCACCCACCTTGATCACGGCAACGCCGCCGGCCAGCTTGGCCACGCGTTCCTGCAGCTTCTCGCGGTCGTAATCCGAGGAGGTGTCCTGGATCTGGGTCTTGATCTGCGCAACGCGCGATTCGACCGCAGCCTTGTCGCCCACGCCGTCGATGATGGTGGTGTTCTCCTTGGAGACCTGCACCTTCTTGGCGCGGCCCAGGTCCTTGATGGTGGCCTTCTCCAGCGACAGGCCCACTTCTTCGGAGATCACGGTGCCGCCGGTCAGCACGGCCATGTCTTCCAGCATCGCCTTGCGACGATCGCCGAAGCCCGGGGCCTTCACGGCCACGACCTTGACGATGCCACGGATGGTGTTGACCACCAGGGTCGCCAGCGCTTCGCCTTCGACTTCCTCGGCCACGATCAGCAGCGGCTTGCCGGCCTTGGCGACGCCTTCCAGCACCGGCAGCAGGTCACGGACGTTGGAGATCTTCTTGTCGTGCAGCAGGATGAACGGGTCATCCAGGTCAGCGGTCTGCGACTGCTGGTTGTTGATGAAGTACGGGGACAGGTAGCCGCGGTCGAACTGCATGCCCTTGACCACGTCCAGCTCGTTGTCCAGGCCCGAGCCTTCTTCAACGGTGATCACGCCTTCCTTGCCGACTTCCTTCATCGCGTCAGCGATGATCTGGCCGATCGACTCGTCCGAGTTGGCCGAGATGGTGCCGACCTGGGCGATCGCCTTGTCGTCAGCGGTCGGCTTGGAGATGTTCTTCAGCTCGGTGACGGCAGCCACGACGGCCTTGTCGATACCGCGCTTGAGGTCCATCGGGTTCATGCCGGCAGCAACGGCCTTGGCGCCTTCGCGGATCAGGGCCTGGGCCAGCACGGTGGCGGTGGTGGTGCCGTCGCCGGCGTCGTCGTTGGTGCGCGAAGCAACTTCCTTCACCATCTGCGCGCCCATGTTCTCGAACTTGTCAGCCAGTTCGATTTCCTTGGCGACGGAGACGCCGTCCTTGGTGATGGTCGGGGCGCCGAAGCTCTTCTCGAGCACGACATTGCGGCCCTTCGGGCCGAGGGTGGCCTTGACGGCATTGGCGAGAACGTTGACGCCGCGCACCATGCGCGAACGGGCGTCTTCACCGAAACGGATATCCTTGGCAGCCATTGCAATTACCTCATTGGTCGCGCCGGGCCGTGCCCGGCGGCTGGGATGTGGGGATCAGGTTGAAACAGGTCGCGGCGGGGCTCAGCCGATGACGGCGAGCACGTCGTCTTCGCGCAGGACCTTGTACTCGACGCCTTCGCTCTTGTACGAGCTGCCGGCGTACTGGCCGTAGATGACCTTGTCACCGACCTTCAGGGACGGCGCGCGCACGCTGCCGTTGTCCAGCGGCTTGCCGGGGCCGACGGCCACGACTTCACCCTTGGTGGACTTTTCCTTGGCCGAGTCGGGGATGACGATGCCACCGGCGGAGATTTCGTCGGCTTCGATCGGCTTGACCACAACGCGGTCGTGCAGCGGCTTGATGCTCATAGGAGACCTCTTAAGTGATTGATTGGTCTAAAAAAGTCCGGCGATGTTAGCACTCGCACCAGGCGAGTGCCAGAACCGCACGTGAAGAAACCCGACAAGGTCGGGAGCACGGCAGAGATGGAGCCCCCCGGGAGGCTTTCAAGGGGCATAGCGAAAAAAGTTTCCGCGCCGGACGCTGCGGCAGTGCGGTGGGGCGGCCCCGAATTAGGTGACCAACGTCGCACTGTCAGATATCTGACGTTCATTTACGACAAAGTGTCACTGGATCGGCCTTAGGCTCGGCCGCGCATTCCCAATCACAAGGAGTCGTCGATGCGATTGCTGTCCCCGCTCGCCACCGCCTGCGTGCTGGCCCTGGCCACCGCGCCGGCCCAGGCCGAGGTCTTCATCAACGAACTGCATTACGACGACAGCACCGCAGCCGGTGACGTCGGCGAGGCGATCGAGGTCGTGGCCACCGCCGGCGAGGATCTGTCCGGCTATCGGCTGTATCTCTATAACGGCAGCACGCCGTCGGCCGCTTCGGTGTACGCCGACACGGCCGTCCCTGCCGGCAGCGCCGCCGGGTGCGGCAGCGCCACCCTGGCCGTGGTCAGCTATCCGACCAACGGCATCCAGAACGGTCCCAACGACGGCATCGCGCTGGTCGACGCCAGCGGCAAGGTGGTCCAGTTCCTCAGCTATGAGGGCACGATCACTGCCTCCGGCGGTCCTGCCGCAGGCATGACCAGCCAGAACATTCCGGTGGCCGAGACCAACAGCACGGCCCCTGGCACCTCACTGCAGCTGACGGGCAGCGGCAGCCAGTACGCCCACTTCACCTGGGCCGAATCGGCGACGCAGACCTTCGGCAGCTGCAACAACGGCCAGACCTTCAGCGGTGGGGGTACGCCCGGTCCCAATACGCCGCCATCGGTGTCCACCACCACCCCCGCCCAGGGCAGCAGCACGTTCCCGGCCGCGGCCGATCTGGAAGTGGTGTTCAGCGAGACGGTGAACCTGGCCAGCGGCGCCTTCGCGCTGAGCTGCGGCGCCTCCGGCAGCGTACCGCTGACCCACCCGGCCAGCGGCAGGAGCGTGAAGCTGTCCACCAACACCGCGCTGGTGGCCGGTGAGGCCTGCCGCTTCGACATCCGCGCCGCGCGCATCACCGACCTGCAGGGCGCGCATCCGGCTGCCGACAGCCGCATCGCCTTCACCGTGGCCAGCGCCACGGGCAACCCCGATCCGGGCAATCCCGGCGTACCGGCGGGCTACTACTCCAGGGTCAACACCTCCAGCCCGAGCCAGCTGCGCTGCTCGCTGCACGCGACCATCAAGGGCCACACCGCCTATCCGTACAGCGGGTCGGGCACCAGCACCTGGACCATCCTGGAGATCGCCGACGAGGATCCGAACAATCCCAACCGCATCCTCGATGCCTATCGCAACCGCAGCTACGCCAAGGTCAGCGATCGCGCTGGCACGGGCAGCGGCCTGACCTACAACCGCGAGCACACCTGGCCGAACTCGCTGGGCTTTGCCAGCACCACCGGCGACAAGGGCCTGCCGTACGCGCCCTACACCGACACCCACATGCTGTACCTGACCGATGCGCAGTGGAATGCCGACCGCGGCAACAAGCCGTTCGGCAAGTGCGATGCCAACTGTGGCGAGCGCGCCACCGAGGCCAACAACGGCCATGGCGGCGGCAGCGGCGGCTACCCGGGCAATTCCAACTGGGTGCGCACGCCGGACGGCAACACCGGCACCTTCGAGGTGTGGGGCCATCGCAAGGGAGACATGGCGCGCGCGGTGATGTACATGGCGATCCGCTACGAGGGCGGCAAGGATGCAGCCTCCGGCCAGTCCGAGCCGGACCTGGAGCTGACCGACGACCGCAGCCGGATCGTCAGGACCAGCAGTTCGCCGGCCTACATGGGCCTGCTCTCGACCCTGATCGACTGGCATCTGTCCGATCCGCCGGACGACGCCGAGCGCGCGCGCAACGACGTGATCTACAGCTTCCAGGGCAACCGCAACCCGTTCATCGACCACCCCGAGTGGGCGACGCCGGCGTTGTTCACCTCGGCCAAGCCGGCGACCTGCCAGCTGGCCAACTGACCGCGCAACGCAGCGGTCCATCGCCGCCGCCGGACCTTGATCCGGCGGCGGCCCTATACTCGACGGTCATGCCGACCGTCGATCCCGTCCTGCTGCTGTTGACCACCTGCCCGGACCGGGCCAGTGCCGAGCGCATCGCGCATGCGCTGGTCGGCGAGCGCCTGGCCGCCTGCGTGACGCGCCTGGAAGGGGCGCAGTCGACCTACCGCTGGCAGGGCGAGGTCACTACCGATGCCGAGCTGCAGCTGCTGGTGAAGACCACGGCCAGCCGCGTGGAGGCAGCGATGGCACGGATCGTCGAACTGCATCCGTATGAACTCCCCGAGTGCATCGCGGTCGAAGCCCGGGCCGGACTGCCGGCCTATCTGGATTGGATCCGGGCGCAGACCCGGGAGGACACCGCTTGATGAATCTGTTTGCCCGTGCCGCCGCGCTGTGCGCCCTGCTCTCGCTGGCCCTGCCTGCATTCGCCCTGGACGAGAAAGATCTGCTGCCGGTGGACCAGGCGTTCGCGCTGACCGCCAGTGCGCCGGAGCGGAACCAGATCCAGCTGCAGTTCAAGATCGCGCCGGGGTACTACCTCTATCGCCACCGCACCAGCGTCAAGGCCGACCCGGCCTTCAATGCCGGTGCGCTGCAGATGCCCAGCGGCACCAAGCACCACGACGATTTCTTCGGCGAGGTCGAGACCTACCGCGAACGCCTGCAGGTTTCGCTGCCGGGCGCCCCGACGGATGCGGCCGGCACCCTCAGCCTGGAAGTGCGCTACCAGGGCTGCGCCGATGCCGGTGTCTGCTACCCGCCGCAGAAGCGCGTGGTCCAGGTGACACTGCCCGGTGGTGGCGGTGGCGCCGCAGCCGCCCTGCCAACCGCGCGGGTCACCGGCGTGAGCGCGTTCAACACTCCGCTTGCCGGGGCCGGCAGCGGTGGTGGCCTGCGCCTGCCCGGCAGCAGCAACAGCCAGGCGCTTCCGCTGCCCTCCGAACAGGCCTTCGGCTTCGACGCGATCGCCAGCGATGGCAACACCCTGCTGCTGCGCTTCAGTCCCGCGCCGGGCTACTACCTGTATCGCGATCGCACCTCGCTGAAGCTGGAAGGCAGTGCCGGTGTGCTGGCAGATGCGCCGCGCTGGCCCGCCGCGCAGTCGCATCGCGACGAGCACTTCGGCGATGTGTCGGTGTACTTCAACCAGGTCGAAGTGCCGCTGCCGCTACGCCGCACGGTGACCGACGCGGTGGACAGCACACTGGTGGTGACCTTCCAGGGTTGCCAGACCGATGGCATCTGCTACCCGCCGATGACCCGCCGGGTGAAGCTGTCGATCCCCGCGGGAAAGATCAGCGCCCACGCCGGCCAGCCTGCGCCACGCAGCGAAATGATCCGACCGCTGCCGGCGGGCAGCGCCGCACCGCGCGAGGCGGCCAACGGCACCCCGTTGCGCCTGCTGCCGACCGTGCCGAACAGCGAACCGGCGCGTGCCGATGTGGCCGGCGCGCAGGCAGGGTTCGCCGCCGATGCGCGGGGCGACAACGCGCTGCGTACCCGCCCGCCGGCCACGACCCCGGATCCGGACCGTTCGTTCCTGTGGGTGCTGCTGCTGGCACTGGCCGGTGGCCTCGTACTGAACCTGATGCCCTGCGTGCTGCCGATCCTGTCGCTGAAAGTGCTGGGCCTGGCACAGAGCGGTGAGAGCGCCGAGCGCGCCCGCAGCCACGCCATGTGGTACACGCTGGGCGTACTGGTCGCCTTCGCGGTGATCGGCGCGCTGATGGTCGGCCTGCGCATGCTTGGCAATGCGGTGGGCATCGGTTTCCAGCTGCAGCACCCAGGCGTGGTCGCGGCACTGGCCTACATCATGTTTGCGGTTGGCCTGAGCCTGTCCGGCGTGTTCACCCTCGGCGGTGGCCTGGGCAACCTCGGCCAGTCACTCGCCCGTCGCAGCGGTCCGGCCGGCGATTTCTTCACCGGTGCGCTGGCCTGCGTGGTCGGCAGCGCGTGCGTCGGTCCGTTCATGGGAGGCGCGGTCGCCTATGCCTTCGTTGCCACGCCCGTACAGGCGATGGCCGTGTTCCTGTTCCTGGGCCTGGGCCTGGCCCTGCCGTTCCTGCTGATCGGCTTCGTGCCGGCGCTCGCGCGGCGCCTGCCCAAGCCCGGCCCGTGGATGGAAACGCTCAAGCACGTGCTGGCGTTCCCGATGTATGCCACCGCACTGTGGCTGCTGTGGGTGCTGGGCAAGCAGCGTGGCGTGGACGGCATGGCGCTGGCGCTGGGCGGACTGCTGCTGCTGGCCCTGGGCCTGTGGTTGTTCGAGCGCAGCCGCTGGCGCAGCCAGCGCGCCGCCGGCCTGCTGGGCGTGCTGCTGGCAATCGCCGCGCTGGTACCGGTGTGGGGCGTGACCCAGCTGAAGCCACCGGCACGTGCGGCACAGGCCACCAGCGAGAACGTCGTGGAGTATTCGCCGCAGCTGCTCGACCGCCTGCGTGCCGACAACCGCGTGGTGTTCGTCAACATGACCGCCGACTGGTGCGTGAGCTGCAAGGCGAACGAGCGCGCCGTGCTGTCGCGACCGGAGTTCAGGGAGCTGCTCAGGCGCACCAACGCGGTGTACATGCGCGGCGACTACACCAACGTGGACCCGCAGATCACCGCTTTCCTCGATGAGCACAAGGCCGTGGGCGTTCCGCTTTACGTGGTGTACGGGCCCGGCGCACCGCCGACGGTACTGCCGACCCTGCTTACCCAGGCCGTGGTCGAAGAAGCGCTGCTGCGCACCGCACGATGAGGTGGCAACGGCCAGCGCTGCTGTGGACCGCGGTGCTGGCTGCCGGACTGGGCCTGTGGGCCGGCCATCGGCTGACGCCGGTGCCGGCGGCAGACGCTGGCGATCCAGACGTGCAGCCACCTGCAGCACCGCTGCCCGTGCTGCAGGCAGGCGATGCCCTGCCCGCACTGGTGCTGCCGGACCTGCAGGGACAGCCGCTCGATCTGCGCCAGCGTTTTGCCGGCCGGCCGCTGCTCATCAATGTCTGGGCCAGCTGGTGCGGGCCCTGCGTCGAGGAAATGCCGGAACTGTCGCGCTTCGCGCAGGCGCAGCAACCTGACGGCGTGCAGGTGCTGGGGCTGGCGCTGGATACACCCGAAGATGTGCAGCGCTTCCTGCAGCGGGTGCCGGTGGACTACCCGATCGCGCTGGAGACGCCCGGTCCGCGCGATGCCAGCGTGCAGCTGGGCAATGCCCAGGGGCTGCTGCCTTACAGCGTGCTGGTGGATGCACAGGGCCGCATCGTGAAGCAGAAGCTGGGGCCGTTTGCCGCCGGCGAAGTGCAGACGTGGGCCCGGTTGTAAGCCTGGCCGCGGCCGGCATCCACGCGTCCTGATCCCGGTCAGACCAGTGAGCGCGCCCAGAGCTGGGACACCTGTGGCTGGCCGAACAGCTGCTCGTGCTGCTCGGTCATCAGTTCGAAGCCGGCCCGTTCGTACAGGCCGCGGGCGTCGATGAGCGCGGCATTGGTCCACAGCACCATGCGCTTGTAGCCCACCGCGCGCGCGAAGCTCATCGCCTCGTCCACCAGTCGCTGCCCGATGCCCCGCCTGCGCGCGCTGGCATCGACATGCAGCAGCCGCAGCTTGGCATTGTGCGCGTCGTGCCGGACCACGAACACCGACCCCACCGGGGTGCCGTCCAGTTCAGCGATCCAGCAGCGCTCGGTCTGCGGGTCGTGTTCGCGCAGGTAGCGGGTGACGATGTCGGCCACCAGCGCTTCAAACTCCGCGTTCCATCCGAATTCGCGTGCATACAGCGCGCCGTGCTTCTGGATCACCCAGCCCATGTCGCCGGGGCGGGGATCGCGCAGCACGCAATCCGACGATGCACCTCCCAGCAGTGCCTGGATGTGCGCCATCGCCTCAAGAAGGCGCTGGCATCCTGCTTCGCTGATATCTCCCAGCATGGCAGCGACGCTTTCGCTGGACGCTGCATCCAGCTGTGCGAAGGCGGCACGGCCCGCCTCGGTCAACACCAGCCGGTTCGCGCGCGCATCCATCACCGACGGTTCGCGTTGAACCAGACCGCGCGCCTGCAGCCCGCTCAGCAGCCGGCTGAGGTAGCCCGCGTTGAGGTCCAGCCGATGGCCCAGCTGCGCAGCCGTGATGCCCTGGCCCGCCGCCAGTTCGAACAGCACCCGCGCCTCGGTGAGGGTGAAGTCGCTGTGCAGCAAACGCTCCTCGAGCACCGCGATCCTGCGGGTGTAGAAGCGGTTGAAGGCGCGGACCTGTGCGACGGGATCGGAAGTGAGCGCAGACACGGGGACGTTCCTGATGGTTGCCTTGGGCACATAGTACATGCCTTGAGCAACCATATAAGGCTGTTTTGCGATCCATTCCGCGTCTTGGCGCCTTAAAACGAAAGATTCGTTGCAGTACGGTTTACGTTCTGTTAATTCTGCGTTTAGCGACCAGGGCCCTGGCTGCAAGGAGAACCAACAGGATGAACGACTGACCGACAAACCACTCAAATCGACTGCAGGGTGCATGCATGAAACACGGAATTCGCAGAAGTGTTCAGGCTCCAGACGCAATCACGCCATTGGCATCCGCAGTAATGGTGGCCCTCGCCACCGCGCTGCTGTCCACCAGCCCCGTTGCACGGGCGCAGGACAGCGGCACATCGACGACGCCCGACGCGGCCACCACCCTGGATACCGTTTCGGTACTGGGCAGCCGCACCAAACCGCGCACGGTGTCCTCGTCGGCGGTGCCGATCGACATCATCAGCGGTGAAGAGTTCCGCAACCAGGGCGCGACCGACGCCCTCGACCAGCTCAAAGTGCTCGTGCCTTCCTTCAACGTCAGCACGATTCCCATCGACGATGCGGCCAGCCTGGTGCGTCCGGCCAACCTGCGTGGCCTGCCGCCGGACAACACCCTGCTGCTGGTCAACGGCAAGCGTTTCCACCGCTCGGCGGTGATCACGTTCCTCGGCCACGGACTGTCCGACGGCGCACAGGGACCGGACCTGTCCGTGTTCCCCTCGCTGGCGCTGGAACAGGTGGACGTGCTGCGCGACGGCGCAGCGGCACAATACGGCTCGGACGCCATTGCCGGCGTGCTCAACTTCAGCCTGAAGAAGCTGCGCGAAGGCGGCACCGCCGAGGTGTTCGCCGGCCAGTACTACGAGGGCGACGGGCTCACCACCCAGTACTCGGCGCAGATCGGCCTGCCGCTCACCGAGCACGGCTTCGCCACCCTTACGGCCGAATGGCGCAACGCCGACGACACCTCGCGCAGTGTGCAGCGCGACGATGCCGCCGCGGTCGCAGCGGCAGGCTACCCCGGGGTGAAAGATCCTGCGCAGATCTGGGGATCGCCGAAGGTGGACGACGACCTCAAGCTGGTCGCCAACCTCGGTTACGACACCGAGAACGTGGAGTTCTACCTGTTCGGCAATTACGCCAAGCGTGAAGTGGATGGCGGGTTCTACTACCGCGACCCCACCGCACGTTCGGGCGTCTACTCCAACGATGGCGGCCAGACATTGCTGGTGGGCAACCTGACCGGCGTGGGCGCATGCCCCACCATCGCCCTGCGCGATGGCGCCGGCAACCTGCTGCCGTACGGCACCGTGAGCGGCGCGGTGGCTGCCCTGCCCGCCAACTGCTTTACCTTCCTGTCCAG
Organism: Stenotrophomonas sp. TWI169; assembly: GCF_039674705.1. NCBI lineage: Bacteria > Pseudomonadati > Pseudomonadota > Gammaproteobacteria > Lysobacterales > Lysobacteraceae > Stenotrophomonas > Stenotrophomonas sp. TWI169. Next base: position 113,636 of record NZ_JBDJOB010000003.1, read on the forward strand.
CCTGCCCGGCGGCTTCACCCCACGCTTCGGCGGCAAACTGGAAGACGCCTCGGTGTTCGCCGGCGCCAAAGGCACCTGGGGTGAGTGGTACTGGGACGTGAGCGGCTCCTGGGGGCGCAACGACATCGAGTTCACCATCTACAACACCGTCAACGCCTCGCTCGGTCCCGACCAGCCGGCCGGGCTGTTCTTCCGCCCGGGTGGCAATACCCAGACCGAAAAGAACCTCAACGTGGACGTCAGCCGGGACATCCCGGTCAGCTTCAGCAGCCAGCCGCTGCGCCTGGCGATGGGTGCCGAATGGCGCGAGGAGAGCTTCAGGATCAGCCCCGGTGACGGCCCGTCCACAGCCATCGGGCCGCTGACCGAACAGGGCTTCGCGCTGGGCTCCAACGGATTCAACGGCTTCAGCACGCGCACCGCCGGCACCTTTGATCGTCGCAACTGGGCCGCCTACGCCGACCTGGAAGCACAGCTCACCGAGCGGCTGCTGCTGGCCGGTGCGCTGCGCTACGAGGACTACGATTCGTTCGGCAGCACCACCACCGGCAAGCTCACCGCGCGCTTCGACTTCAACGAGCACTTCGCTCTGCGCGGCGCCTACAACACCGGCTTCCGTGCACCAACGCCCGGCCAGGCCAACATCAGCCAGATCAGCACCGTGTTCGGCGGTACCGCACTGGAAGACATCGCCACCCTGCCGCCAACCAATCCGATTGCCCAGCTCAAGGGCGCGCAGCCGCTTACTCCGGAAGAGTCCAGGAATGTGTCATTGGGTGCGGTGTGGACCGAAGGTGACTGGCTGGTCACCCTGGACGGCTATCAGATCAAGGTGGAAGACCGCATTGCTCTGAGCACCAGCTTTGCAGTCACTCCGGAGGAGCGTGCGGCGCTGGTGGCCGGCGGCAATGCGGAAGCCGCGTCCATCTCGCAGGTGACCTACTTCGGCAACGCCTTCGATACCACCACCACCGGCGTGGACCTGGTGACCAGCTTCAAGAGCAACCACTTCGGCGGGGTCACCACCTACTCGCTGGCGGCCAACTGGAACCGCACGAAGGTGGACCGCTACGACACCGACTTCATCGACGAAGCGCGCGTGTACAAGCTGGAGAAATCGCTGCCCAGGACCAAAGGCTACTTCAGCATCAATCACCAGCGGCAGATCTTCCACGCCAATCTCCGGTTCAACTATTACAGCAGCTGGTACGAGGATCACCTGGACAGCGGCGTGATCTCCGCCGAGGACGGCGGCCTGCCGATCTACGGGGGCAGCGCGTTGATCGTGGATGCGGAAGTGGGCTGGAAGTTCGATTCGGGCCTGTACGTCAGCGTGGGCGCGCAGAACCTGTTCGACCGTGTGCCGGCCAGCAACCCCTGGGGGGGCGTGGCCGGTGCGCAGTATCCGGTGCATTCGCCCTACGGATTCAACGGCGGTTTCTATTACACGCGGGTGGGCTGGAAGTTCTGACGCAGGTGCAAGTGCGCGCAACGGTGGCCATGGAAGGCCCCGTCGCTGGCGCCACCCCACCGGCTTGACCGCAGGCAGGGCGCCCCCGAGAATTACGCGACTAATTCTCATTTGCTGTTGCGCAGGATGCGGGCGGCAGCCCTCCTGGCTTTCATCCCCCGATGTTCAAGAACGTCCTGTTCCAACTGCACTGGCTGCTGGGCATCACGGCCGGCACCGTTCTGGCCATCATGGGCCTGAGCGGCGCAGCCCTGTCTTTTGAAGATGAACTGCTGCGCGCCGCCAACCCCGGCTTCGCCGCCATCGCCGAACATCACGCCGAAGGCCAGCAGCCGCTGCCCCTGAGCGAGCTGGTGCCGATGCTGCAGGCCGACAGCAAACGGCCGTTGCAGCGGCTGCGCGTGGATGCCAGCGGCCAGCGCCCATCGGTGGCCCGTTTCGCCGGCGGCAAAGCGCACTGGGTGTACTTCGACCCATACAGCGGCGAGCGCTTCAGCGCCCTGCGCGGGCAGGCCTTCTTCGACTTCGTCGAAGACCTGCACCGCCACCTCGCCGCGGGCGAGCGCGGAAAATGGATCACCGGCAGCTGCGCGATCGCCCTGCTGTTCTTCACGCTGTCCGGGCTCTACCTGCGCTGGCCCCGCCGCTGGTGGCACTGGCGAAGCTGGCTGGCCGTGGAATGGAAGCGCAGCGGCCGCGGCTTCCTGTGGAGCCTGCATTCGGTGGCCGGCACCTGGGTGCTGCTGATCTACCTGATGAGTGCCCTGACCGGCCTGTGGTGGTCGTTCGACTGGTATCGCAGCGCGGCCAATGCCCTGCTCGGCGTGGCGCCACCGGCCAAGCAGGTGATCGATGCCGGCGCCGTGCTCGACCTGCGCCGCGTGGAAACGACGCTGTACGCGCAGGCCGGGGTGCGCACCGGTTACATCGACCTGCGCCTGCCCGAGAAGGCCGGCCAGGCACTGAATGTGCGGACCATGGCGGGCGATCCAGCATTGCGCGGCGGCCATCATGACCGCGCGCACGATCTGCTGCAGCTCGACCCTGCCAGCGGTGCGATTCTGGACGCGCGTCCCTACGCGCGCCAGGGCGCTGGCGGTCAGCTGGCCACCAGCGTGTTCGCGCTGCACTCGGGCAGCTACTTCGGGATTCCCGGGCGCATCATCGTGATGCTCAGCAGCCTGGGCATGAGCCTGTTCTTCATCACCGGCTGGCTGCTCTATCTCGACCGTCGCCGCAGCCAGCGCGCCGCACGTGCGCTGCGCCAGCCGCTGCCGGCGGCCGCAGCCAACGGCGCCGCATGGCTGGTGGTGCATGCCAGCCAGAGCGGCCTGGCCGAACAGCTGGCATGGCGCGCGGCAGCGCAGCTGCAGGCCAGCGGACAGGCGGTGCAGGTATTGCCGCTGGCAAGGATCGACGCGCACCGCCTTCAGGCGGCGAGCCACGCGCTGTTCCTGCTCAGTACCTTTGGTGACGGCGAACCGCCGGATTCGGCACGACGTGCCTCGCGCCAGCTGCTGGGCCGATCCCTGGACCTGGCCACACTGCAGTTCGGCATGCTCGCGCTGGGCGACCGCCAGTACCCGCACTACTGCGCCTTCGGCCGCCAGTTCGATGCGTGGCTGCTGGGCAACGGTGCCCGCGCGATGTTCGACCGCATCGACGTGGACGCTGCATCGGTCGCGGCATTGCGCCAGTGGCAGCAGCAGCTCGGCCTGTTGACCGGCATTGCTGCCGACGACAGCGTGCTGCCGGCGGCCACCCGCATGCACGACTGGCAGCTGCTGGATCGCCAGCAGCTGAACCCGGGCAGCGTCGGTGGTCCGATCTGGCGGATCCGGCTTGCCGCGCCGGATGACGTGCAGTGGCAGGCCGGCGACATCCTGCACATCGCGCCGCGGCACAGTGCCGCGCATGCCCGTGCGGTACTGCGGGCGCATGGACTGGACCCGCTGCAACCGCTGCTGATCGAAGGCGGCACGCGGACCCTGCAGTGCCTGGCCAGCGAACGTGAACTGCCGGACGCGGCCAGTGCGCTGCAGGTGCAGGATGCCGGACGCTGGCTGACGGCCCTGCCCGTACTGCCGGGCCGCGAGTATTCGATCGCCTCCTGCCCGGCCGATCGCGTGGTGGAACTGGTCGTGCGCCTGGTGCACGACAACAACGGGCGCCCGGGGCTGGGTTCGGGCTGGCTGTCGCTGCATGCGCCGGCAGGCGCGCACATCGCCGCGCGCGTGCACCGCAACCCCGGCTTCCATCGCGTGCCGGGCGCACCCATGGTGCTGATCGGCAACGGCACCGGCATCGCCGGCCTGCGCGGCCTGCTGCGCGAGGCGGCACACGCAGGCGAGCACGGCCACTGGCTGCTGTTCGGCGAGCGCCAGCGCGCTCATGACTTCCTGTTCGCCGATGAGGTGAGCGCATGGCAGGCGCAGGGCCATCTGATCCGGGTCGACCTGGCGTTCTCGCGCGACGCAGCGGGCGGTTACGTCCAGGACCGCCTGCGGTCGGCCTGCGATGAACTGCGGGAATGGATGCAGCGTGGCGCCGTGATCCATGTCTGCGGCTCGCTGCAGGGCATGGCCGAGGGCGTGGATCAGGTACTGCGGGGCGCGCTCGGTGACGAGGTGGTGGAAACGCTGCTCGAGAGCGGCCGCTACCGGCGCGACGTGTATTGAGCCGCGCCGCCGGGCTGGACCCGGCGGCGGACGCGATCACGCCGCCGCGCGGGCCTGACGGTCCGGCTGCAGGCGGAACGCGGACACGGCTTCGGCCAGCGCGCGCACCTGCGCCTGCATCTGCGCGGTCGACGAGCCGGCTTCTTCCACCAGGCTGGCATTGCGCTGGGTACTGGCCTCCATCTGCACGATGGCGTGGTTCACCTGGGCGATGCCTGCGTGCTGATCCTGCGAGGCGCTGCGGATGCCAGCGAGCAGGTCCGCCAGCTGCTGCACGCTGCCGACGATCTCGTCCATGGTGGTGCCCGCCTGCGCGGCCTGCACGCTGCCCTGGCCGACGCGTGCCACGGAATCCTCGATCAGCGCCTTGATCTGCCTGGCTGCCTCGGCACTGCGCTGCGCGAGCAGACGCACTTCCGCCGCCACCACCGCGAAACTGCGGCCCTGCTCTCCAGCACGCGCGGCCTCCACGGCGGCGTTGAGCGCAAGGATGTTGGTCTGGAACGCGATGCCGTCGATCAACTGGGTGATGTCCCCGATGCGGCGCGATGCTTCACTGATGCCCTGCATGGTCTCCACCACCTGACCGACGGCCATCCCACCCCGCTGTGCAACCGCTGCAGCCCCCTGCACCAGCGCGTCGGCACGTCCGGCGGCGTCGGCGTTGCGGCCGACGGTGTCGGTCAGCTCATGCATCGAGGCTGCGGTCTCTTCCAGATTGGCCGCCTGCTGCTCGGTACGCTGCGAGAGGTCGTGATGGCCAGCAACGATTTCACCGACACCGTTGTCCAGGCTGGCAGCGGCGCGCTGGATGCGGGTCACGATGCGGCCGAGCTGTGCGACGGTTGCATTGGCGTCGTCGCGCATGCGTGCGAACACGCCCTGCAGCTCACCTTCCATGCGCACGCTGAGATCCCCACGGGCCAACGCCGCCAGCAATGCCTGCAGGTCCCCCAGGTTGGTTTCAAAGGTGGACAGCAGGCGGTTGATGCTGGTGGACAGCGTATGCACGAAACCGTGCTTGCCCTGCAGCGAAATGCGCCCGTGCAGGTCACCCTGCGCGGCAGCGTCGACCAGTGCCGCCACCTCGGTCTCCAGCAGCGTTTCCAGCGCACGGCTGCGCCACTCCAGCGCCACGCCCAGGAACTGGTCGTCATCGACGATGGCATTGGCGATCAACTGATAGCGCACACCGGCATGACTGATTTCTCGCTCCTGGCGGTGGCGCGCGTCGACCAGGCCGGCCAGGGCCGGATGCAGGTCCCGCGCGTCAGTGCCGACCAGCGCGTCGGCCTGCAGGCCCAGCACGTGCCGCAACGCAGGATTGGCGTAGGCCACCTGGCCTTCGGCATCGACCACCATCAGCCCGGTCTGCGCGCAGTCCAGGGCCTGGCGTACGCGCGTGTTGCCACGGGCCATCGCACGCTCGGTCTCGATGCGCGCACGCAGCCGCTGCTGCATGTCCACCAGGCGCTGTGCCAGCTGGCCGATCTCGTCGTTGGCGTTGTGCACGCGCAACGTGGTATCGAGCCGGTCATCGGCGATGTCGCTGGCGAACCGCAGGGTGTCCTGGATCGGCCTGCGCACCGCGCGCAGCACCAGCAGCAGGCTGGTGATCAGCACGCCGGCCACCAGCAGCAGGGTGAGGGCGAACAGCACGCTCATGGTGCGTGCACCGGCCTGCTGCCGCGCCTGCGCCAGGGCCAGCGCATTCACCTGTGCCTGCTGGAAGGCGGCGAGCGCGGGCGCCACGCCGGCAGCCGTCTCCATCAGCGATTGCGTCTCCACATCAAGGCCGACGCGGGCAGCGGTATAGCCGAGCAGTGCCGACTGATAGGCGTCCATGCCGGTGCGGAGCGCCTCCTGCACGTCGGGCGGCAGCCCCGCCAGCGCCAGATCGAACGGCAGCTTCTCTTCGCTTGCACGGTCGGCATGAGTCGAATCGCCATCGAGCAGCAGCAGCGCTTCCTGGCGCCGCATCTTCTGCAGGTGCAGCGCCAGTGCCGGCCGGTCCAGGCCATCCACCCGCTGCTGCAGGGCATCGGCGGCCTGCTGCAGTTGTGCAGCCAGGCCGGCATCACCCCGCCCCATCTCATCCACACGTTCGAACAGCGCGGCCACTCCCTGCGAGAATCCCTCGGCGGCCTCGGTGAGCGCCTGCAATGCCTTGCGGCGACCGGCATCCATCGGCATCGCCCTGAGCGCATTCAGATCGACCTGCAATGCCTGCTGGGCAGCCTGCAGCTGGCTGCGGTCAGCGTCGTCGAAACTGCGTGCATACTGGGTCTGCAGGCGACGCGCCTCCGCCACCCGTGTCGCCAGGCGTGCGGCCAGATCGCTGCCACGCTGGTAACTGGCCTGACTGCGTGCGGCCTGGCTGCTGGCATAACCGGTCCAGGCATGGACAGCGGCAATCGCCACCAGGCCCGCGCCGCAGACCAGCAGGGTGGCCTTGAGTTTGTTGGCCACGCTGAGTCGATGCGGCTGCAGCCAGACCAGCAGGCGTGGAAACGCCGAGCGCATCGCGATGAGACGGGTGCGCAGGGACCGAAGGGGGACGGCGGCCGACATCACAGACTCCAGGCGGAAGGACGCACCTGTATCGGCCTGACCGGCGGCAACTTTAGGCACATTGCCGATGCCGTGGCACGCACCGTGCCGGTTGCGCTATTTGTACCGGCCCCAGGCGACGGAGACGTGACACAGCGCCCGCGCTTGACCTCAACCCCGGTTGCGGTTGCACAGTGGGATTCTTCCCACCGGCCGCCCTCGCCATGACCCCGCTCGACGTCCCCCGTTATCTTCAGCGCCTGCAACTGGATGCTCCGCCGTCGCTGGACCTTGCCGGACTGACCCTGCTGGTGCAGCGCCACAACGCCCTGCTCCCTTTTGAAACCCTCAGCAGCCTGCTGCGCGACGCGGTGCCGATCGATCTGGACAGCGTGCAGCACAAGCTTCTCGACCAGCAGCGCGGCGGTTACTGCTTTGAACTCAACGGCGGCCTGCTGGCGCTCCTGCAGGCAGTGGGCTTCGACGCACAGCCGCTGAGCGCGCGCGTGCTGCTGGCAGCACAGGACGATGCCCCGACGGCGCGTACCCACCTGCTGCTGCGCGTGCACGTGGAGGGAGAGGACTGGCTGGTCGATGCCGGCTTCGGTGGCCTGACGCCGACGGTGCCACTGCGGCTGCACGAAACGGCGCCGCAAACCACGCCGCATGAGTCTTTCCAGCTGCAGCAGCTGCCGGGCGGGGACGAATTCGTGCTGTCCGCCCAGGCGGGCGACGCATGGCGGGCGCTGTACCGCTTCGACCTGCGGCCGCCAGCGCCGATCGACAACGTGGTGGCCAACTGGTACGTGTGCACGCACCCGGATTCGGGTTTCCCTGGCCAGCTGCGCGCCTCACTGGCCGGCCCGGACTGGCGGCGCACCATCGGCAGTGGCAACTACACCGAGTACCGCCCCGGGCAGGCGCCGCTCAAGCGCCCGCTGCGCGATGCCGCCGACGTGCGCGACGTGCTGCAGTCGGCATTCGGCCTGCGCGTGCCGGACGATGCGCGGCTCGATCCGGCGATCACCGATTGGCTGCAGCGCTCGCACGCCGCATCACGGTAGCACCGCGCGGCACGGTGCCCGGGTTACGGCGTCACCGGCGCCTGCAGCGCAATGCGGTTGCCCTCGCTGTCGCAGATCTCGGCCACCCGCCAGTGGCCGGCACCATGCAGTTGCAGGTAGAAGGCAATGGCGCGAGCAGGTCGCTGGCCGGAATCTCGACATGCGCGATGGGGTGCATCGTCGCAGGATGGCGCCGCCCTGACATTCCGTGCGCATCGTTGCGGGCATGCTGGCCTGCCCACCCTTCGCGGAGCGCTGCATGACCCTGGCCGATCACCGAAGTGCACTGACGCCACTGGGCCATCTGCGCGTCGCCATCAATCTGGGGAATCCGGTCCTTGCGAGGGGCGACGCACGATCGCCGCGCGGCCCCTCGGTGGAGCTGGCCACCGCGCTGGCGCAGCGGATGGGCGTGCAGGCGCGATTCACCTGTCACGATGCGGCCGCATCGGTGGTCGCGGCGGCAGCCGACGACGCATGGGACCTGGCCTTTCTCGCCATCGATCCGGCACGAGCCGATCGCATCGCCTTCAGTGCACCGTATGTGGAGATCGAAGGAACCTACCTGGTGCGCGAGGACAGTCCGGCGCGGCAGGTGGCCGATCTGGACCGCGATGGGCTGCGCATCGCCGTTGGCCGGGGTGCCGCCTACGATCTGTTCCTGAGCCGGGAACTGCGGCACGCCACGATCGAGCGTGCCGACACGTCGGCGGCAGCCATCGATCTGTTTGACGCGCGGCGCCTGGATGCCGCCGCTGGCGTGCGCCAGCCGCTGCAGGCCTGGGCACTGCAGCATCCGGGACACCGCGTGCTCGCCGACCGCTTCACTGCGATCCAGCAGGCCGTGGCCGCACCTGCGGCGCGCCCCGCTGCCGCCCTGCGGGCCCTGTTCGACGAGGTCGAGGCGATCAAGGCAGGGCCCCTGCTCGAGGACGCTTTCGCACGTTCCGGACAGGCGGTCACCCTGGTGCGATGACGCAGCAGTGGCCCGCAGCACGCGGCAGGTGGCTGCGTGCGCCGGGCCGGATCAGCCCTGCGTCTCCATGTGCCGCGCATGCTCGCTGGCCTGCGCATGCAACCACTCACGGAAGGCGAGGAATCCACGGTGGCGCGCCGAGCGCTGCGGATACACCAGCCAGTGCGGCCAGGCCGTTTTCAGCCGCTGCTCCGACAATGCGACCAGCTGGCCGGAATCCAGCAGCAGGCGCGCGCGCGTCAGCCGGCCCAGGGCCACGCCGACACCATCGAGCGCGGCACGGTGATGCGCTTCCGAATCGTCGAGCACCGCCACGAACCGCGAAGGGGGGCTCTGCCCGATCAGGGCAAACCACGCGGCCCATGCGCCATCCGGATCGCCCAGCAGCGGCCACTGCGCCAGTGGAGCACGGTCGATGCCGCCCATCCGCGCGATCAGCGCCGGGCTGGCCATCGGCACCAGCCACTCATCGAACAGCCGCTCGACCACCAGCCCGGCCCATTGCCCGCCGCCTACGCGCAAGGCCGCGTCGAACTGCAGCTGCCGATCGAAATCGACAAGGCGTTCGCTGGACTGCAGGTTGATCTCGATCTGCGGGTGTGCGGCGACGAAATGACCCAGCCGTGGCACCAGCCATGCGGAGGCCATCGACGGTACGGCGCTGATCGTCAGCACATGTTCGGCGCGCGCGGCGTAGCGCTGGAACACCTCGTTGATTGCATCCAGGTGCGGCCCGACCCGATCGAGCAGGCGCTGGCCCTCCAGGGTCAGTGCGACCCCGCGCGCCTGGCGGACCAGCAGCGGCTGTCCGAGGCGTTCTTCGAGCTGCCGCATCTGGTGGCTGAGCGCGCTGACGGTCAGGTTCATCGACGCCGCGGCGCGTGACAGGTTGCCCAGGCGCGCGGCAGCCACGAAACCCTGCAGGGCATGGAGGGGTGGGCGGGACATGAGGCTTGAATCCTGTTCAAGTCAAGCTTGCGGAAATGTCGCTTTTTACGTCCTCATGCTGCCCGTATCGTTCAATCCACTCAAGTGGAGCGACGATCATGAACATCTTCAGCAGTCTGTTGTTCCTGCACGGTCACATCGCAAGCGCCGAGCTGGCGCGCCAGTTGGCCACGCCGGTAGCCAGCACGACCGGGGTACCCGCAAAGCCGTACCGGAGCACACACCTCGACCGTCCAGCTGCGGTGCAGGTGCCTTGCCCCACCTGCTCCGCCCCGCGCTGAGCGAGGCAGCGGCGGGCTTACCGGGGCCGGGGCGCTAATGCCCGTACCAGGCCTGCACATGGGGCGGCAGCGATGGCAGCGGGTCGATGTCCAGCGCGCGATAGCCATCGAGAGTATCGCGCAGCACCGCCGGTCCGGGGCTGCCCGGCATGCGCAGGCTTTCCTCTTCCGGCAGCTGCAGGGCGGCCCAGTCATGCAGGCGATCCAGCCGCTGGACCATGGCGGCGCGCAGCCAGGGGCGCAGCGGGAAGGTCCGATATCCGCGCCCATCCAGCGCACGCACAGCATCGGACAGGGCCTGGTTCGCGCCACGCACCCATTCGGTGCGTCCGCCGGCCTTGTCCTGCACGGTCATCGGTGCCGGCGCGCGATGTGCACGAAAGGGGGAACGCAACTCCAGCTCCAGGTCACGCGCATCGCGCTCGGTTTCCGCCTCCACCAGCGCCCCGGCGCACAGATCGAAGAACTCGAACCAGCGCCGATGCAGTGCGCTGATGCGGCCGAGCGGGTCACGCGTAAAGCCGATCTTGGCGTAATCCTCCCAGGCGCAGGGAAAGACGTAGGCGAAGACACGACCATCGATGCGGATCTGCGGTTCCATCGGCGCAGGCTGCATCGCCCCGGACGCGATGGCAACCGGGCCGGACCGTGCACTGTTCTGCTCAAGGCCGCTGCAGTACGTCCTGCACTGCGGCAGCCACGTCGGTGTTGTCGATGTAGCTGCCATCATTCCACCGCACATGCTGGCGGTAACCGGCGTCGATGCCGCGCACTCGGGCGGTGAGCCGCTCGGCGCCGGCGCCCTTGGCCCACAGCGGTACCAGTGCGTTGGAGTGATTGCCGGTGGGGCGGAAGCTCATCCCCGGCATCCGCCCGCGCCCGTTGTTGCGCACCGGCTCGAACGCCACCTGCTGCGCGTCGGGGCCCATCGGCATGCTGTTGTCGTGGTCGGTGGTGACGATCAGCAGATTGCGCTGCCATCCGCCGTTGCGCTCGATCCACGCCACCACCGCCGATACCGCATCGTTGAACTCGACCGTCTCTTCGATCAGGCGGCCGTACTGCGGCTGGTCGCCGCACTGGCCGTAATGCCATTCCGTGCCGCACGCGCTGGTATGCGCGGCCCAGTCGGTGGCCCCGCCTTCCACCATCAGGAACAGGCCCTTGGACGAGCGCTGCTGCAGGAACTGCAGGGCGCCGCGGGTCATGGTCGCCAGGTCCGGCACGCTGTCGATCTTCCTCACGCCGGAGGGAGTGGTCTCATCCCTGCCCAGGACCTGCAGCTGACGCGCCTGCTGCAGGGTGCTGGCCACACGCGGTACGCCGATCAACGGGCGGTCGGCTGGCACCCTCCCCTGTGCAAGCGCAGCGAACGCTTCCTTGCTGCGGATCAACCGCCACGGTCCGGCAGGATTGCCAGCGATGGGGGTGCCTGCTTCCAGCTGCTGCCAGTCCTGCTGCGACACCCACTCCCAGGGGTTCGCGCAACCCTCTTCCTTCACTGCGCCTGCATCGTCATCGCAGGCGCGGCCATCGACGCTGTAGCCGGGGCCGCCGGTTCCCATGACCAGGTCCATGTGGCCCTGCGCCAGCATCTGGTGGGCGATGGCATGGTAGTTGTTGCGCGACGCGTTCTGCGCGGCGAACGCGGCCGGTGTCGCGTGCGAGAACGGCACCGAGGTGACCACACCGGTTGCCATGCCCAGGCGCTTGGCGCGCAGGGTGTTGAACTCGACCGCGACGCCGTCGTTGTCGACGTTGATGGCGTTGTTGTACGTCTTGATGCCCGACGACAACGCCGTGCCCGCCGCGGCGCTGTCGGTCGCCACCGCGGCCAGGTACTGATAACCGGCGAACGGAAGATCCGCTGCCGGTACCGGGGTGGCATCCCATGCTTTCGCGGCGTCGTAGCCGAGCGTCTGCGCCGAATCGTGCGTGGGCTGGCTGCTGGCGTTGAGCGGGAACGTGGCCACCGCAAGGCGCTGCGGGAAGTGCGCGTACGGGGCGCCTTCGCGGCTGCCATACTGCCAGTACGCGGCGGCATCCCAGGTTCCCCAGCCCGCGCCGTCGTTGATCATCACGATCACGTTGTGCGGGTAGCCGCCGGTCGCCACCGGCGCCTGCGCACGCGGTGCCGGCTGGCAGCCGGCGAGGGCTGCCAGCGCGGCCAGAATCGAAGGGTAGAGCCAACGGCGCGGCGTGTGTGCGGTCATCGTGCATCCTGTGGGGTCGGGCAGGCGGCCCGGAATGCGCGACGTTATATCATTGCAATATTGCAGATTCACGCATCGTGGCAGCGGTATCCTGTGGAACGTCTCCCCTGCCGCGCCACCATGCCGTCTCCACGTCCCCCGGTCTCCTCGATCACCCTGGATGCCGGCAGCTTCGCGGTCATCCACCAGGAGAACGCCGACCTGCAGCGTCCGCCTGCTTCACTGACCAAACTGATGACCGCGTACGCAGCCTACGAACAGGTCGCATCCAGCGCCGCCGCTTGGGAGATGCCGGTGACCGTTGCCGCCGAGGACGTGCACGCGGTTGCTGACGATGAAACGCGCATGGGCCTGGTGCCCGGCGAAACGGTCACGCTGGGCCGGCTGCTGCAGGGCATGCTGGTGGTATCGGGCAACGACGCGGCCCTTGTGCTTGCCCGCCATCTGCACGGCTCGCAGGCGGCGTACCTGCAGCACATGAACGCGCTGGCGCGGCGTCTCGGCCTGGGCAGTACCTGGTTCGCGTCGGTGTCCGGCATCACCACGCCGCGGCACGTATCCAGCGCACGCGACATGGCGGTGCTGGCGGGCCGCCTGCTGGCAGATCATCCGCAGGTGCTGGCCATCACCGCACAGCCGGCGTTCGCGCACGGGACGTTCAGCCGCAGCAACCAGAACGCACTGCTCGCCGATGAAGGTGTGGACGGCCTGAAGACCGGCTATACCCGCGCGGCCGGGTTCTGCCTGGCGGCTACGGCGCGCCGCCCCATCGCCGGACACGCGCAGCCGGTGCGATTGATCACCGTGGTGCTTGGCTCGGAAGACCGCGAAGCACGCGATGCGCGGGTGCGCAGGCATCTTGCCAGTGGATTCGCCGCGTTGGCCGGCGACACCGTCGCAGAAGCCTGAGCTGCGCGGGCAGTCAGTCCCGTACAACGGTGGATACGATCACCCGCTGCAGTTCGCGTTCCGCGTCGGCTTTGCCGATCGCGCCATTGGCCACCGCTTCGGACAGCGCTTCGGCAGCGCCGAGGATCGCCCAGCGCCCCTCCACCGGTACCTGGCCGTCACCGGCGAACGGGCCCAGCCAGTCCGCGCAGTTGTCGATGAACTCCTGCTGGTAGCAGTGACGCACCTCGCGCAGCTCCGGCGCGCCGACCAGCGCTGCGAGGATGCTCTGCACGTCGCTGCCCTGGCTCAGCACGCAGTCGATGTAACCGGACGCGATGGCCGCTGCGCGCGCGGTCAGTTCTGCCGGCGCCGCGGCGATACGGTCATTGAAAATGAGCGTCTGCCGCTGGTCGTAGTCATGGTAGAGCGCCGCCAGCAGGCCGTTGCGCGTCACGAAGTGATCGTAGGCCACCGGCTTGGTCACGCCCGCCGCTTCGGCCAGGCGCCCCAGGGTCAAGGCATCGGTGCCTTCGGCGCCTACCAGCGCCCATGCGACATCCAGCAGCTGGCGGGCCCGCTGCTCGCGGGTCAGTCGGCGACGCGTGGGGGTGTCGGTGGCAGGCATCGGCGGAACACGGCTGTCAGCTCGTTGGATGTCCGATTTTACGGCCGATCTCCATCGCGGTCTGCAGATGCGCCGCGGCCGCCCCGGTGTCCGCCTCCAGCAGCAGGGTGGAGGACAGCACGCGCGCGCCGCAGTAATCGAAGATGCCCATGTCGATCTGCGTGTTCATGGCCGCGCCATAGCCACGGCGTTCAATCATCGCGGCATCGGCACCCCCGATGCCGACCAGATGCACCTGCAGCCGCTGCAGCCGCTTCTCCACTTTTCCATCGGCACCCTCAGCGTAGGCCCAGCCCTGGGTGAAAACGCGATCGATCCAGCCCTTCAGCAGCGCCGGGAACGACCACCAGTAGAGCGGGTAGACCAGCACCAGCGTGTCGGTCGCATCCAGCCGTGCGTGCTCGGCCGCCACATCGGCCGGTGGCGGCGCGATGCCGCGGAACAGGGCCTGGTCCTGCCCGTTGAAGCGCGGGTCGAAGCCTTCGGCCATCAGATCGGCCATGGCGGTGGTATTGCTCTCATCGGCATCGGCGATGGCCTGCGCGATGCGAGCGGCTACCGCGTGGGTCAGCGAGGCAGGATCGGGATGGGCAACAACAATCAGGCTGTGCATGGGCAACTCCTTGGAGATTAGTTACTAATGGTAACTAGCGAACCCAGCCCGATCAGCACTGCCAGCAGGACACTGTTTCTGGCGTTCTGTATCGCCTCAAGTCAAATGCAAATGATTCGTGATACGATTGTTAAGGAGATCTGAAACCCCACACGGACGTCCCAGCCATCGCCAGTGGACCCCCTCACCCGGAGTACCGCGCGATGTTGCATGCCAGTCTGAAGTCCCGTCGTTCCGTTGCCACGCTGGCCGTGGCCATCGGCCTTGCCCTCGCCTCCCAGGCCCACGCCGAGGCGTCAGTCGATGCCGCCGCCAAGCAGATGGACACCGTGGTGGTCACCGCCACCGGCGCCCAGCAATGGATCCGGGATGCCCCCGCCAGCATCAGCGTGATCACCCGCGAGGACATCGAGCGCAAGCCGGTCAGCAGCATCGGCCAGCTGTTGAGCACCGTGCCCGGCGTGACCGGCGGTTACGCGCTGTCCGGTGCGCAGTCGAAGATCCGGCTGCGCGGCCTGCCGGAGCAGTACACACTGATCCTGATCGATGGCCGCCGCCAGGGCAGCTCGGCCGGCGTGAACTATCGTGATGACCTGGGCCCGCAGGATCTGAACTGGCTGTCGCCGGACATGATCGAACGCATCGAAGTGGTGCGCGGCCCGATGTCCTCGCTGTACGGATCGGACGCGATGGGGGGTGTGATCAACATCATCACCCGCAAGATCGCCGACCACTGGGGCGGCTCGGCCACCTTCAACTACAGCAAGCCCGATTCGGACACCCGCGGCAATACCACGCAGATGGGAGCGCTGTTCAGTGGCCCGCTGACCGACAACCTGGGCGTGCGCATCGGCGCCAACGTCACTGACCGCGAATCTGACCGCGGCGCGCGGCAGACGCCGGGCAACAAGGCAGAGAACGCCAACGTGCTGTTCGACTGGCGCATCAGCGACAGCCACGTCGTGGGCGTGGAGGCCTCGCGCGGAACGCAGCGCAACAGCGGGGCCGGCCAGGTCAACAGCTGGGGACTGTCCAAGCTGGTGCAGACCGGCTACGTGATCCGCCATGACGGCACCTACAGCGACGCCACCACGTCGAAGACCACGCTGGTGCAGAACGAATACGAAGACAAGGGCAGCGACGTCGGCAACCGTTCGAAGGAAACGGTGTTCGATACCGCCTTCAACACCGGCTTCCACTGGGGCGTCGAGCACAGCCTGAATGTGGGCGGGCAGTGGAAGCGCGAGGAGTTGGAGAACAGCGACACCATCGGTACCGTTCCGGTCACCTGGACGGGCAGCGGCCGCATCAGCCCGACCAGCGAGGCCGACTCCTGGGCGCTGTTCGCCGAGGACCACCTCACCCTGCACGAGCGCTTCGTGCTGACCCTGGGCCTGCGCTGGGACAACACGGAAAACTACGATGACAACCTGAGCCCGCGCATCTACGGCGTCTGGCACCCGGCCGATGCATGGACCGTGCGCGGCGGCATTTCCAAGGGCTTCCGTGCCCCCAACCTGAAGCAGGGAACGGCCGGCGCTGCGACCCAGTCCGGCGGCAACGGCTGCCGTGCCCTGACCGCCGAAGGCTGGAGCAGCCGTTCGGTGAATGCCGACGGCACGCGCGGCTGCTACATGGCCGGCAACCCGAACCTGGAACCGGAGACCAGCACCAACTACGAGCTGGGCGTGGGCTTCGACCGCGAGGGCTGGTCGGCCTCGGCCACCTACTTCCTGACCAACTTCGACGACAAGATCGAACAGGTGCCGCTGAGCCAGATTCCCGGCCAGACCACCAGCTTCGTCAACGGCTACTGGTGGACGGTGGCACAGAACATCCAGAAGGCACGCACCCGCGGTGTGGAAGCCAGCGTGACCGTGCCGCTGCACGAACGCCTGAACTGGACCACCCACGCCACGCGCATGCTGGAATCGAAGAACCGCACCACCGGCGCTACCCTGCTGGTAGTACCGGAGCTGACAGCCAACACCTCGCTGGAATGGCAGGTGACCGATGCCTGGTCGTTGAATGCCAGTGCGCAGCACATCGGCAAGCAACTGGTATCGGCCACCAGCGCGACCTTCGCCAAGGCGTACACCACCTGGGATCTGGTGACCGGCTTCGACGTGAACGACAACCTGACCCTGCGTGCCGGCGTCCTGAACGTGGGCGACGTGTCCACCATCGACGAAGGCAACAACTACGACGGCGGCGCGCGCACCTTCTTCGTGGGCGCCACCGCACGGTTCTGATGCAGCACTGGCTCGGATCCCTTCGCGCAGCGAAGGGATCCTGCCGTGCATCCGCGGCCCTGCCTCAGCGGAACAGCGCGTTCAGCGCCGCACCCGATGCTGCCGCCTGCAGGCCATCAAAGCGGCCTTCCTGCTGGATGGGATCGGTGGCCCGCATCAATCCCCCCCACGCCGCACGGGCCAACGCCCCGCCCAGGCTGACCCGGCGTACCCCCATCGCAGCGATGTCCTGCAGCGTCAGTGACGTCGGTCCGCCCACCAGCAGGTTCACCGGCTTGCCGCCGGCCGCGGCCACCACCGCCTGGATCTGTTCGGCCGTGGTGATGCCCGGTGCGTACAACACATCGGCACCTGCGGCCGCGTAGGCACGCAGGCGCTGCAGCGTGTCTTCCAGATCCGGTACGCCCACGAAGAAGTTTTCCGCCCGGCCCACCAGCAGCACATCGGCCGCGGCGCGATCGATGGCCGCACGCGCCGCACGCAGGCGTTGCACGGCCTCCTCCAGCGGGCGCAGCGGCGCGTCGGCCAGACCGCTGGCATCTTCAATCGACAGAGCGGCGATGCCCGTATCCAGGGCCGCCGTCACGGCCTCAGCCACGTCCTGTGGCGTGGCGCCGAAGCCATCGCCGAAGTCTGCGTTCACCGGCAGGTCGGTGGCGGCCACCATCAGCCGCAGGTGGTCAAGCGTCGCCTGCAGCGATACCGCACCATCGGGGCGACCTTCGCTCCATGCACACCCCGCGCTGGTGGTGGCCAATGCCAGGAAGCCCTGCCGCTGCAGGTAGCGCGCGCTGCCGATGTCCCACGGATTGGGCAATACGAAGCAGCCCTGCGCATGCAACTGCCGGAACGTGGCACGTCTGCGGGCAGTGGTGGCATCTGCGCTGTTCATGGCGGGTATCCGTGCGGTGAGCTGACCACCCTATCCGGGCGGCGCACAGGACTCAACGCACCTGCGGCGCAGCATCAGGTGATGCCACCGGATCATTGGACGCGGCCCCGCATCCGTCCGACGGTGACGGTCCGCCGTCCACGGAAACAACCATGCCGCGCTCCCCGCATTCTTCTGACGCCATTGCTGGCGACGACACCGATGCACACCAGGCCGCGCCGTTCTCACCCAGCCGGCGCCGCCTGATCGCATCGGCCGGCCTGGCCGCAGGTGGCCTGGCCGGCGCCACGCGTCCGGCCGCCGCAACACCGGCCCGAGAGGTGGCGAACACGACCGCACCGGGGCGTCCCGGATTCCAGGCGATCGTCCCGCCGCCGGCGCAGGGCCGCAGTCCCTGGGGACAGGACACCGCCAGCGAACCGACCCCACGACCGCGCAGCACACGCCCGGGCGAATCGCCATTGCCGACCCTCCCACGCCCCTACACCGACATCAAGAGTTACCACGCCCACATCTATTTCGACGAGGACACCTCGGCCAAGGCCGCACTGATCCGGCGCTGGGTGGCGGAACGCTTCCCGGTGGAACTGGGCAACTGGAATCCGGAGCCACGCGGCCCCCATGTCACCCCGTCCTTCTACTTCGGCTTCACCAACGATCTCCTGCCGGTCGTGGTGCCATGGCTGCAGCTCAACAGCCTGGGCCTGACGATCCTCATCCACCCCAACACCGGCGATGGGCGCGCCGACCACCTGCATTACGCGCTGTGGGTGAACCGCGCGCAGCCGGTGAACGCCTACGACTGGCCCGCGCCCCGGCCGGGCGAGCAGGAGCCGCTGGAACAGGTGTTCCCCAACGTCGTGCCGACGCGGCCGCTGGAAACCTGAGCAGCCCCGCCCGGCCTGGCCGGACAGGAGCGGTCGGCCGCCATCGTCGGCGTACGTGCGGGTATCAGCAGCCGTCGCCACGTTCAGCGCGCCTTGAAGCGCTGCCCGGCATACGGGCACAAGCGCTTCCAGCGATTTCAAACAATCGATTGAAACGCGGCAAACTTCGCCGAACTGGACAGCATCGGCCGCTTCCGCCAGACTGCCGCCCTTTCCAGTCGATCGGATCCCATGGCGAAGCTGCTGGTCCTGCACGGCCCCAACCTCAACCTGCTCGGTACCCGCGAGCCGGAGGTCTACGGCCACACCACCCTGGCCGACATCGACCAAGCGCTGGCCCGCCAGGCCGACGCCGCCGGGCACGTGCTGGAGAGCCTGCAGTCCAACGCCGAACACGCGCTGGTGGACCGCGTACAGGCCGCCCGCACCGACGGCACGGCGTTCATCCTGATCAACCCGGCCGCGTTCACCCACACCTCGGTCGCCCTGCGCGATGCGCTGGCGGCCGTGGCCGTGCCGTTCATCGAAATCCACCTGTCCAACCCGCACGCCCGCGAACCGTTCCGCCAGCACAGCTATTTCAGCGACAAGGCGGTCGGCGTGGTGTGCGGCTTCGGCGCCGACAGCTACCGCTACGCGATGGACGCGGCGCTGCTGCGGCTGTCCGCCACCTGATTGTCGACCCGGGCGCCCACGGCGCTCTCCTCACCTAGATAGAAACCCAAGAGGCCCTCATGGATCTGCGCAAAATCAAGAAGCTGATCGACCTGCTGGAAGAGTCGAACCTGGCCGAAATCGAAATCAAGGAAGGCGAAGAGTCCGTGCGCCTGTCGCGCGCGCCGGTCGCCGGCTATGCCGCCCCGGTCGCCGCTCCGGTGTATGCCGCCCCTGCCGCGCCGGCGCCGCAGGCAATGCCGATGCAGTCGCCGACCGAAGCCTCCACCGGCGGCACCGCCAAGCCGGGCCCGGCGCTGCCGGAAGGCCACGTGCTGCGTTCGCCGATGGTCGGCACCTTCTATGCCTCGTCCGCTCCGGACAAGCCGGCCTTCGTCACCGTGGGCCAGCAGGTCAAGGAAGGCGAAACCCTGGCCATCATCGAAGCGATGAAGATGTTCAACCCGATCGAAGCCGACGCGTCCGGCACCATCGTCGCCATCCTCGGCGAGAACGGCCAGCCGGTGGAGTTCGACCAGCCGCTGTTCGTGATCGGCTGAGGGGCACGCCATGCTCGACAAAGTCGTCATCGCCAACCGAGGGGAGATCGCGCTGCGCATCCTGCGCGCGTGCCACACCCTGGGCATCCGCACGGTGGCCGTGCACTCCACGGTCGACCGCAACCTCAAGCATGTGGCCATGGCCGACGAGTCGGTCTGCATCGGCCCGGCGCCGTCGCCGCAGAGCTACCTCAACATCCCCGCCCTGATCGCCGCGGCGGAAGTCACCGATGCCCAGGCCATCCATCCGGGCTACGGCTTCCTGTCGGAGAACGCCGATTTCGCCGAGCGCGTGGAGGAATCCGGCTTCATCTTCATCGGCCCCAAGGCCGACACCATCCGCATGATGGGTGACAAGGTCGAAGCCATCCGCGCCATGAAGGCCGCCGGTGTGCCGTGCGTGCCCGGCTCGGGCGGCCCGCTGGGCGAGGACATCGTCGCCAACACCAAGATCGCCCGTGAGATCGGCTACCCGGTCATCATCAAGGCAGCGGGCGGCGGCGGCGGTCGCGGCATGCGCGTGGTGCACGCCGAAGCCTCGTTGAAGACCTCGATCGAAACCACCAAGAGCGAAGCGAAGGCGGCGTTCGGCAATGGCGAGGTCTACATGGAGAAGTTCCTGGAGAACCCGCGCCACGTGGAGATCCAGGTGCTGGCCGACGGCCAGGGCAATGCCATCCACCTCGGCGAGCGCGACTGCTCGATGCAGCGCCGTCACCAGAAGGTGGTCGAGGAAGCACCGGCACCGGGCATCACCGCCGAGCAGCGCGAGCAGATCGGCAAGGTCTGCGTGGAGGCCTGCATCCGCATCGGCTACCGCGGCGCCGGCACGTTCGAGTTCCTGTACGAGGACGGCCGCTTCTACTTCATCGAAATGAACACCCGCATCCAGGTGGAACATCCGGTCACCGAAATGGTCACCGGCATCGACCTGGTGGCCGAGCAGCTGAAGATCGCCGCCGGCCAGAAGCTGTCGATCAAGCAGAGCGACGTGGTGCTCACCGGCCATGCCATCGAGTGCCGCATCAACGCCGAAGATGCTGAAACCTTCGTGCCGAGCCCGGGCACCATCACCGGCTTCCATCCGCCGGGCGGCCCCGGCGTGCGCGTGGACACCCACATCTACAGTGGTTACCGCGTGCCATCGAACTATGACTCGATGATCGGCAAGCTGATCGTGCACGGCCCGGACCGCGAAACCGCGATCGCCCGCATGCGGGTGGCGCTGAGCGAAATGGTGGTCGACGGTATCAAGACCAACATCGCCCTGCAGCAGCGGATCATGCGCGACAAGGGCTTCCAGGCCGGTGGCCAGAACATCCACTACCTGGAAAAGCGTCTGGCCGAGCGCAAGAACAAGCCGATCGCGCTGACCTGATCGGCACAGGTGCCGGACACGAAAAGGGCGGGGATATCCCCGCCCTTTTCTGTTTTCTGCAGCGCCTTCCCCCGCGCCCGGCGTACCGGGAAAAGCAGCCGCGCGTGAGGGCCCGGCGCTGCAGGATCGGTGTCAGTGCCTGTCGGCCGCGGTTGCCGGAATCTGCGAGTTCGGCAGCGGGCGCACACCATTGGGCGAGGTCGGATCGACAATCACCATGGTCTCGGTCGAGCCATCGGGCCAGACCACCTGGAAGGTGCTGCCCGCCGGCAGCGATGCGAACGGCACGCCGCTCTGCGCGCGATAGACCGCAGCGACCTGGCTGGCGCCGGCGCGGCGCAGGTCTTCCTGTGCCTTCACCGTGGTCAGCTCCACCTTCGACAGATGCCGGTAGCGATCCTCGTAGGTATCGATCATCAACAGGCCCACCGCGCCGGCCGAATACGCCACGAACAGTGCCACCCAGAACCAGAACTTGGCTCCGTGAAGGAATCGACGGTAGTTCATGGCCTGCTCCCCCTTCCAATCAATCGCTTGATCCATTCGTTCATCTTCCCAGCACCTTGCCGCGAAACCGCAGCGTCATACACGAAATCCCGGAAATCCTGCGTCTCATCCTGCGAACAGATCCCTCCATTCGCACAAAAACTGTTGACCAGCACACTGTCGGCCCCACACGGTAGACCGAGTTCGCAGGCCGCAAGCCGCCACGCCATTTCGCTGAGCTGCTCGCCGGCCACCAGCCCGTCCAGTGCACTGTCACCGGCGGCGCGCACGCCCATTCCCGGAGCGAGGGCCATGAATGCCTCCGGATCGCGCGACAGGCGCACGCGCTCGACCAGGCCACGGCGGTAGTCCGCGCTGTCATGCAGCGGCTCACCTTCAGCGAACAGCGCAGCTTCGGCCGCCAGATTGCCCTGCGCGGCCGCCTTGCGACGCTCCGCCAGCACCAGCGCCGCGCCCAGTTTGTCGCCGGGCACGAACCCGCCGCAGCGCTGGGCCACGCGCTCGCGCGCATCGACCATGGCCGGTGCGGCACTCAGGCCCAGCCCCGCCAGCACGTTGTTGTCCAGGCGATACCCCCCGGGATCGACCGCGTACTGCGCGCAGTAGTCATACACCCGGCTGAGCATCCAGCGCGCTTCGTGGTTGCCACCGTCGGCCTGCGCACGCAACCGCTGCGCATAGGCGAACAGATCGGTGGCGCCCTCGATGTCGGCCCGGATGTCCAGCGGCAGGCCGGACGGCAGTGCGCCGCCCCGCTCGAAGGCCGCCAGACGCCGCGCCAGCGCCTCGGGCATGACCGGCATCGTCGTGCCATCCTCGTTGCCCGCCACCTGGGCCGTCGGCAGCCCGGAGGCCGCGACCGGAGACGATACCGAGCCCACGTGCCCGCTGGCCCGATACCCGGCCACGCCCAGCACGGCCACCGCCGGCAGCACGAGCAACCAGGTTTTCAGGGTCGGAGCGAGGGCCATCGGCAACGGAAAGCGTCGGGGGCGCACAGGAAAGCGCGCAGTTTAGCAAGGCCCGGCAGGCCTGTCTGAACGGGGGGCGTTCATCTCAGAGCATACGGAGACGCCCCGATGGTCTAGCATGGCCCCCTTTCCCGCGATTGCCCCCGATCCCATGCCGTTCCTGGAACTGACCCTGCGTTGCACCGAAGCCACCCAGCCCCGCTATGAGAATGCGCTGGAGGATGTCGGGGCGTTGGCCGTGACCCTGCTCGATGCCGAGGCCGACACCAGCAACGAGCAGGCGATCCTGGAACCGGGCGTGGGCGAGACGCCGCTGTGGGACAGCCTGGTGCTGACGGCGCTGTTCCCGGCTGACAGCAACGCGCTGTTGCTGCTGGCGGCGCTGGAAGCGTTCGACCCGGAACTGGACTGGAGCGGTGGCAGCTTCCGCGCCGTCGAGGACGAGGACTGGGAGCGTGCCTGGCTGGACCAGTTCCAGCCGATGGACTTCGGCAGCCGCACCTGGATCGTGCCGTGGAACCATGAGCTGCCGGAGGCGGCGCAGGCCGCCGACGCGGCCGTCGTCCGGCTGGACCCGGGCCTGGCCTTCGGCTCCGGTACTCATCCCACCACCGCGCTGTGCCTGCGCTGGCTGGACCAGCTGGCCGTGGACGGCCAGCTGCAGGGCCAGCGCGTGCTCGATTTCGGGTGCGGCTCGGGCATCCTCGCCTTGGCTGCGCTGAAGCTGGGCGCCGCCGAGGCGATCGGCGTGGACAATGATCCGCAGGCCCTGGTCGCGACCGCCGACAATGCCGAGCGCAATGGCGAGCAGGGCCGCATGCAGGTCTATCTGCCACAGGACGAGCCGGTGGCAACCTATCCCATCGTGGTCGCCAACATCCTCGCCTCGGCCCTCGATGCGCTGGCCGAACTGCTGGCCGCGCGCGTGGCCGGCGGTGGCCGCATCGCACTGTCGGGCATCCTGCATGGACAGGAGCACGAACTGCTGCAGCGTTACAGTGCCTGGTTCGACGACCTGCAGGCGACCCGCGATGGCGACTGGATGCGCATCACCGGCGTGCGCCGCGCCTGATCGTGTTTGAATGAGCGCTCGACCCGAACCCGCACCGTGAGCATGTCCGAGCCGACCCCCGCACGACGTCCACTGGCCACCTTCCTGCGCCCCGCGCCGGAAGGCGGAACGGCACCTGCCGTCGAGGCGCACGTCGATACGCCTGCACAGGCCGGTCCGGCGCCCGAACCCACTGCGGCGGAGATCGAACATGCGCCGGCAGCGGCGGTGATCACTGCGCAACCCGTTCCGCAGCACACCGATGATGTGCCCCCGCATGCCGCGGCGGTGGCATCACCATCGAACCATGACGCACCCGGTTTCCTCGCCCGTGCACCTTCACGCTCGCGCCCGGCGCCGCGCTGGCACTGGCTGCTGGTGGCGGGGCTGGCGGCGCTGCTGATCCTGCAGAGCGTGCTCGCCGACCGCGCGCGGCTGGCCGCCGATGCCGGCCACCGCACATGGCTGGTGGCGCTGTGCAGCGTGCTGCGCTGCAGCCTGCCCGCCTGGCACGAACCCACCGCCTTCACCATGACCAGTCGCGACATCCGCCCGCTGCCTGGTCAGGCCGGCGTACTGCAGGTCCAGGCCAGCATCCGCAATGACGCGCGATGGCCACAGGCCTGGCCCGACCTGCGGCTTTCGCTGTCCGATGCGGACGGACGGGTCATCGGCAGTGACGTTTTCAGCCCCACGCAGTACCTCGGCGAGAACCCGGGTACCGCCGTGCTGGAACCGGGTCAGAGCGCACACATCGCGTTCCGCGTGCAGGAGCCTGCGGCGTCCACTGTCGCATTCACCTTCGAGTTCCTGTGATCGGGACGAAGGCGACCAGCCATGGCAGGTCGGGCACGCTCGCGCTAGACTGACCGCCACCACCTCATCCGGCCGCGCGCTCCGCGTGCACGGGCCAACCAGATCGGGAACCCCCTTGAACGCTGTCCTTTCTCGTCCTGACAACAGTCGTGGCGCTCCCCGGCCACCGCTGCGCGAACACGTCGCCCAGTCCGTGCGCCGGTACCTGCGCGACCTTGATGGCTGCGATGCAGACGACGTCTACGAGATCGTGCTGCGCGAGATGGAGATTCCGCTGTTCGTGGAAGTGCTCAACCACTGCGAAGGCAACCAGAGCCGGGCCGCGGCGATGCTGGGCATCCACCGTGCCACGCTGCGCAAGAAGCTGAAGGAATACGGCATCAGCGCCTGAGCGCGGATGGCGACGTCGTGGAAGCGGGGTCACCCGCCGCCGCCCGCCTTCCAGTAATACCGCACCACGTGGAAGAACACCGGTGCGGCGAAGCACACCGAATCCAGCCGGTCGAGCATGCCGCCATGGCCCTCGATCATGTGGCCCCAGTCCTTGATGCCACGGTCGCGCTTGATCGCCGACATCACCAGGCCACCCCAGAACCCCATCAGGTTGATCAACAGCGACAGGCCGAACGCCTGCAGCGGCGTGAACGGCGTGATCCACCACAGCGCAGCACCCACCACGCTGGCACTCAGCACGCCACCGATGAAGCCCTCCACTGTCTTCGACGGCGACAGCCTGGGCGCGATCAGGCGCCTGCCCAGCAGCTTGCCCCAGATGTACTGCAGCACGTCCGAGGACTGCACCACGATCACCAGGAACGCCAGCAGCAGCACGTTGCGCGCGGGCTCATGCCCGGGCACACGCAGGTTCAGCAGCAGGGGCACGTGCGAAATGCAGAACACGCAGATCATCAGCCCCCACTGCACCTTGGCCGTGCGCTCCAGGTAATGCGTGGTGTCACCGCCGATGGTGGCCAGGATCGGCAGGAACAGGAACGCATAGACCGGAATCAGCAGCGTGTACATGCCATACCAGTCGATCCACACCAGGTAGTACTGCCAGGGCAGCACGATGTAGAACGCCGCCAGCAGCGCGTAGTAGTCACCTGACCGGGTGGGTGCCAGGGTGATGAACTCGCGCAGGGCAAACAGCGAGATGATCGCGAACAGCACGATCACCCCGGCCCGGCCGAACAGCAGCGCCAGGCCGACCACGATCGCCATCACCCACCAGGCGCGGATGCGCGAGACCAGATTGGCGATGACCGCGCTGGGCCGTCCACGCTGCCGCCAGCGCAGGGTCTCGGCCACCAGCGTCGCCAGCACCAGCACCGCGCCGACCCCGGCGAACAGCAGCCCGGTCTGCTGGCCCACGCTGCGCGCGGCGAGATCACCCGATACGGCGATCAACCCGCTCATGCGCGTCCTCCGTCCGGCGCCAGATCCAGCAGCGCCTGGCGGCTGCGCTCGAGAAACGCCGTCTTGTCCTCATCGGCCTGCAGCCGCAGCGGAGTACCGAAGGTGGCCGTGCACAGCAACGGCAACGGCAGGAACCGTCCCTTGGGCATCACCCGCTTCAGGTTGTCGATCCACACCGGGACGAATTCCAGTTCCGGACGCTGCCGCGCAAGATGGTAGATGCCACTCTTGAACGGCAGCAGCGGCTCATCGCCGACGTTGCGCGTGCCTTCCGGGAACAGGATCAGTGAGCACTCCGCATCCACCGCGTCACGCAGCGCCTGCAGCGGATCCTGCTGGCGGCGCGCCGCTTCGCGCTCGACCAGCACGCCGTTGAACACCGCATCGATCAGGTAGCGACGCAGGGCGTCGCGCTGCCAGTATTCGGCGGCCGCCACCGGACGCACCTGCCGCCGCAGTGCCGGCGGCATCGACGACCAGATCAGCACGAAATCCCCGTGGCTGGCGTGGTTGCCGTAGTAGACACGGCGCTCGCTGGAGGGCGCGCATCCGACCCACAGCGCCCGCGCGCCGGTGAGCACATGGATGGCGCCACTGCAGGCGCGGGCGATCAGTTCAGCAAACATCGATGTCTCCCCTCAGGTCTGCGGCCACAGCACGGCCAGCAGCAGCGTGGCGAACTGCAGCAGCGCTGCCGCGTACTGGCGCAGCAGCAGGCCCCGCATGCCCGCCCAGCGCACATCCCATCCGCGCGTAGGCGCCTGTGCGTCGCGGCGGCGCAGGCCGGCGACATGCAGGGCCGCGTCCACCCGTTCGGCCGCCGCCTCACCGTGCAGATTCTCCTGCAACAGCAGCTGCAGGAGGCTGGCGTCCAGCTGTACGCGCACCGCGTAGTACGCCTGCACCATCCCCGCCGCCACGCTCAGCAGCAACAGGCCGGCCGCGAACATCGCCAGTCCCGGCTCGATGCCCAGCAGCAGCAACGCCACCAGCAGCAGTCCCAGCGACAGCGCAGCGGGCAGCCGGCCCTGGCGCAGCAGCAGGCGCATCATCGGCAGGTCGACAGCGAGGCTCATGCGGGGCTCTCCGAGGTGATGGCGGCCTGGATGGCGCGCAGGTGGTCGTCATGCAGAACGATGGAGGGCCGCGCGGCACGTATCCGTGCAACCGCCTCGGCTGCGTCCCGTGCCCGGCCGCTGCACAGCAGCCAGGTCGCTACGCTGGCCGCACTGCGCGAATAGCCCAGGGCACAGCACACCAGTACTGGCCCCTGCATGCGCAGGCGTTCGATGGCGGTAGCGGCCTCGCGCAGCTGCGCCGGCGAGGGCACCACCATGTCCAGCATCGGAACGCTGGCATACGCAGCACCTGGCGCCCGGCACGACAGCTCTGCGCAGGTATCGACCACGCCGTGCAGTGCCGACGCCAAGGCCGCCCGTGGAATCCGTCCCAACCACACGCCATCGGCCACCGCCGAGGGCTGCGGTGCCCGCCATGTCCATAGCCGCGAATTGATCCAGGCGGCGCCCAGGTAAGGCGCGAGCAGCCAGCGCGCGGCCATGGTCAGGCGCCCGTCGTCGCGCTTCTGGAACATGGCCGTGCCCAGTCCGGCGTACGCCAGCGCCACCAGCAGCAGCGAGATCGCCGGCCACAGCAGCCACAGCGCAGTGCCTCGCAGCGCCAGCGCCGGCACCAGCAGCACGGCGGCACCCAGAAGGTAGAGCAGCGCCAGCCGCCACCGCGCGGGATCCTCCGCGGACTGCCAGGCACGCAACGGCGGTGTTCCCTGGTCCGGCCACAGCCACACGCACAGCCAGCCCACCAGCAGGCCGGTGGGAATGTCGATGAAGTGATGCTGGAACGTGGTCAGCACCGAAATGCCGATCAGCAATGCCCACGCATGCAGCACCAGCCGCCAGGCGCCCTGCAGGTAGTGGGCGAACTTCACCCACAGCACGATCAGCAGCACGATGTGCAATGACGGCGCCTGGTTGAAAGGCTTGTCGAACCCCAGCAGCACTTCGAACAACCAGCCATAGGCACCGCCCGTCTCCGGCCGCTCGAAGCTGAAGCGCAGCGGCCACAGCAGAAAGCAGGCCACTGCGATCACCTGTGCGCTGAGCAGCCGCAGCGCATGGCGGTCCAGCTCCAGGCGCTGCCGGCACAGGAAGAACGACACCGCGTAGAACAGGTCGATCGACCAGTACGGCACGATCGTCCAGGGCACGAACGGAATGCGCGTCTCCCAGTCGAACACGACAACCGGAACCACGTCGTGGCGGCCGGCCATCCAGTTGGCAAAGCCATAACTGGCAAAGAAGAACGGGCCCAGCACCGCCAACCACAGCAGCGCGCGGCGCCACGGACGCGGTGCATCGGCAACGATCGGCGTTGCGGTGATGGCCATCAGGCGACCCGACGCGCCAGCGATACGGTGAAGATGCCGAACGCGTCAATGCGCTGGGTCACCTTCTCAAAGCCCGACAGCCGCACCAGCTCGTCCATCTCCTGCTGGGTGCGCCGTCGCATGACCCAGGCCGCGCCCCCGCGATGGCTGGTGAGTGCACGGGCGATGAATTCCAGCTGCGGGTGCCAGGGCTGGCCGGTATAGGCCAGGTAGCCCCCCTCCGTCACCACCGCGGCAATACCCTGCAGCGAACGCAGCACGGCGTCGTTGTCGGGGAACAGCTCGTACAGCCCTGAGACCACAGCCAGCGTCGGCGCGGGTTCCACCGTCGCCAACGACGCCGGATCGAACGCGTCGCCCTGCTCGAAGCGGGCGATGTCGGCGGCTCCCAGCCGTTCGATCAAGGCCTGGCCCTGGGTCACATTGAGCGGGCTGAAATCACGCAGCACGATGCGGTCGGCGCGCTGTTCGCCCTGGCCCAGAGCTTCCAGCACATACCGGCCATGGCCGGCGGCCACGTCCAGCACCTGCACCGGCAGATCCTGACCGCGCAGGCGCATGGCCGCATCACGCAGCAGTTCCTGCAGGTGCTGGCCACGCACGCGGATGCCGCGCCAGCCGATCGCATCGAGGTAGTTGCGGTCGATCATCCGCCCCAGCGGCCCCTTGCCGCGCGCTTCGTCGCGGTAGATGTAGTCCAGCGTGCTGCCGGAGTCGAAACCGGTCTGCAGGCCCAGCGCGATGCCTTCGGACAGGGTGCCGCCCAGGCGCAGGCCCGCACGCACCCCGCGCCAGCGCAGGTCGGCCAGGCTGTTGCGTTCCGGAGGCCAGGCCAGGATCTCCGACTCCTCGAACGTCGGCCCATGCCGATGCGCGTCGCGCCGCGACAGCGTGCGCAGCGGTTCGGCGAAACGCGCCTGGATGAAGTCGCGGATGCGCGCCAGTGCCGGTGCACGATCGCGCTCGCCCAGCGTGTCGTGGAAGAAACCCGGCAGGTACACGCGCTCCTTGATCGGACTGGACAGGCGCTCATAGAAGCGGTCCTGCGGACCACGGTGCACCACGAAGTCGGAGCCGGACACCAGCAGTTGCACCGGCACGCTGATCGCCTGCGCGTCGGCCACGATGCGGTCGGCGGCTTCATACAGGCCCAGCAGCACGCGTACCGAGATCGGCCGGGTGATCAGTGGATCGGTGCGGTAACTCTCCACCCGTGCCGGATCATGCGTCAGCCACTGCGGCTTGACGTAGCTGTTGACGAAGAAATTGCCGCGCAGCTTCTGCATCAGGGCCAGGCCTGGACGTGCGAACGGCACATACAGCTTCACCTTGAATGCCGGTGACGCCAGCACCAGCGCGCGCAGGCGGGGGGCATAGTCGTGTACCCAGGTCGCAGCGATGACCGCGCCCACGCTCTGCGCGACCACGACGATGTCCTCGACCGCGATGCCGTGCTCGCTGCCGATGTGGGCGATGAAGCTGTCCAGGTCGCGCACCAGCGCAGGGAAGCCCGGTGCGTCGCCACGCTCGCCCGGCGAGCGGCCGTTGCCGCGCGCGTCCCAGGCGAAGAAGGCGATCTCCGGCAGGTCCAGCTCGTCCACCAGGTGGGCGACCCGCCCTGAATGCTCGTGGCCACGATGCAGCAGCACGATGGCCCGGACCGTGCGCCCCGGTGGTGTGCCTGCGGCCGCAACCGGCCAGTGCCGGTAGAACAGCGGTACTTGGTCGAAGCTGTGGAATTCCCGTTCCTGCACCTGACGCATGCCTTCTCCTGGTGGGCTGTTGACTTATCGCTGCGCTGTGGCCGCTTCCTTCAGTCCCCGCCGGACGCGGTTGACCGCCGTTACCCCGCACAGCAGCGCCATCGCTGCGGCCACGCCGCCGACCGTCAAGGCACCGGCCCAACCGAACGCCAGCAGCAGGCCCAGCAGGCCGATGACGAAGGCACGGTCGCTCTTGCCCATCGGGCCGTCATAGCGGCGGCTGGCACCGACCATCAGGCCCAGCACGCCGGCGTACTCGCTCAGTGCTGCGCCCCAGGCCAGCAACCACAGCGCTTCCGGGCGAACGCCCGGCACGCTGAGCAGACTCAGGTACAGCGCCGCATCGGCCACCACATCGCACAGCTCGTTCAGATAGGCGCCCAGCCGCGACTGCTGGCCGAACTCGCGGGCCAGCATGCCGTCCACGGCATTGAGGGCCATGCGCAGCAGCATCCACAGCGGCAGGGCCAGATACAGCAGCGGCTGCTGTGGCGCACAGCACCAGACCACGACGGCGACCAGCAGCGAGACCACGGCAGCGGCCACGGTCACCGCATTGGCAGTGATCCCCGCGCGATGCAGGCCGCCTACGGTCGGACGCAGCAGGTCCTGGAAACGTCCTTTCAATGCATAGATCGACACGATCCGAACCCGCAGCTCCCTGGCAGTTCCGGCACAGCCTACCCGATTGGGAGCGCACCTCCGTCGAAATGTCCGCGGCGCGGCGCCGGCCAGGGCATACCGAAGGCGGTCGCAGGGCCGTTGGGGCCGGTCAATTTTGCCGCCGCCGCCCGCCGTCGGCCCCCACCGCCTACAATATCGGCCCCGCTCCGCTGCCGATTGCCCTGTCCCATGACTGCTGATCTGTTGCCCGTCCGTCGGGCCCTCCTCTCCGTTTCCGACAAGACCGGCCTGGTCGAGCTGGCCACCGCTCTGGCCGCCCGCGGCGTCGAGCTGCTGTCCACCGGCGGCACTGCCAAGGCGATCCGTGATGCGGGCCTGGCCGTGAAGGACGTCGCCGAGGTCACCGGTTTCCCGGAAATGATGGACGGGCGGGTCAAGACCCTGCACCCGATGGTGCACGGCGGCCTGCTGGGCCGCTCGGGCCTGGATGACGCCGTGATGGCCGAACACGGCATCGGCGCCATCGACCTGCTGGTACTGAACCTGTACCCGTTCGAATCGGTCACCGCCAAGGCCGACTGCACCCTGGCCGACGCGGTGGAGAACATCGACATCGGCGGCCCGGCCATGCTGCGCTCGGCGGCCAAGAACTTCGCCCGCGTGGCCGTGGCCACCGACCCGTCGCAGTACGCCGAGCTGCTGGGCGCCCTGGACACCCATGATGGCCAGCTGCCGGCGGCCACCCGCTTCGCCTTCTCGGTCGCCGCGTTCAACCGAGTCGCCCAGTACGATGCGGCGATCAGCAATTACCTGTCGGCGGTCACCGCCACCGACGCCGCCGTGCCGGTGCGTGCCGAGTACCCGGCGCAGATGAACTCCACCTTCGTCAAGGTGATGGACCTGCGCTACGGCGAGAACCCCCACCAGAGCGGCGCGTTCTACCGCGACCTGTACCCGGTGCCGGGCACCCTGGCCACCTTCCAGCAGCTGCAGGGCAAGGAACTGAGCTACAACAACCTGGCCGATGCCGATGCCGCCTGGGAATGCGTGCGCCAGTTCGATGCGCCGGCCTGTGTCATCGTCAAGCACGCCAACCCGTGCGGTGTGGCGGTGGGTGCCGGCAACGGCGATGCCTACGAGCTGGCCTACGCCACCGACCCGACCAGTGCCTTCGGCGGCATCATCGCCTTCAACAAGCCGCTGGACGCCGCCACCGCACAGGTCATCCTGGACCGTCAGTTCGTGGAAGTGCTGATCGCACCGGACTACGAGCCGGCGGCGCTGGAATACGCGCAGAAGAAGGCCAACGTGCGCGTGCTGCGCATTCCGCATGGCGACGGCCTGAACAACTTCGACAGCAAGCGTGTCGGCTCGGGCCTGCTGCTGCAGTCCTCGGACAACCGCGGCATGACCCGTGACGAACTGAAAGTGGTCAGCAGGCTGGCACCGACCGACAAGCAGTTCACCGACCTGCTGTTCGCCTGGAAGGTCGCCAAGTTCGTGAAGTCCAACGCGATTGTGTACGCCAAGGACAACCGCACCATCGGCGTCGGTGCCGGCCAGATGAGCCGCGTGTATTCGGCGCGCATCGCCGGCATCAAGGCGGCCGACGCGAACCTGGTGGTTGAAGGCTCGGTGATGGCTTCCGATGCGTTCTTCCCGTTCCGCGACGGCATCGATGCCGCCGCCGCCGCCGGCATCAAGGCGGTCATCCAGCCGGGCGGCTCGATGCGCGACGCCGAGGTGATCGCCGCCGCCGACGAGCATGGCCTGGCCATGGTGTTCACCGGCGTGCGCCACTTCCGCCACTGATCCGCATCACCAAGCCGGGCCCTGCCCGGCTTTTCTTTTCTGCTTACGAGAACCCTGTCCCATGAAGATCCTCGTCATCGGCTCCGGCGGCCGCGAACACGCCCTGGCATGGAAGCTGGCCCAGTCCTCCCGCGTCGATGAGGTACTCGTGGCACCCGGCAACGCCGGCACCGCCACCGAAGACAAGTGCCGCAACGTGGCGGTGAAGGTCACCGACATCGATGGCCTGCTGGCCCTGGCCCAGGCCGAAGGTGTTGAACTCACCGTGGTCGGCCCGGAAGTGCCGCTGGTGGCAGGCGTCGTCGATCGGTTCCGTGCCGCCGGCCTGCGCATCTTCGGGCCAACCGCCGCCGCTGCCCAGCTGGAAGGCAGCAAAGCCTACGCCAAGGACTTCCTGGCCCGGCACAACATCCCGACCGCGTTCTACGCCGTGCACACCGACGTGGAGGCGGCACTGGCCTACATCCGCGAGAAGGGTGCGCCGATCGTGGTGAAGGCCGATGGCCTGGCCGCCGGCAAGGGGGTGATCGTTGCAATGACCCTGGCCGAGGCCGAGGATGCGGTGCGCGACATGCTCTCCGGCAACGCATTCGGTGACGCCGGCGCACGCGTGGTGATCGAGGAATTCCTCGACGGCGAGGAAGCCAGCTTCATTTCGATGGTCGATGGCGTGCATGCGCTGCCGATGGCCACCTCGCAGGATCACAAGCGAGTCGGCGACGGTGATACCGGGCCGAACACCGGCGGCATGGGCGCGTACTCACCGGCCCCGGTGGTCACGCCGGAGGTGCACGCGCGGGTGATGCGCGAGGTGGTGAACCCAACCGTGCAGGGCATGATCGCCGACGGCATTCCGTTCACCGGCTTCCTTTACGCAGGCCTGATGATCAATGCCAGCGGCGCACCAAAGGTGATCGAGTTCAACGTGCGCTTCGGTGACCCGGAAACCCAGCCGGTGATGCTGCGCCTGCAGTCGGATCTGGTCGAGCTGGTGGAAGCCGCCATTGATGGCCGCCTGGACCAGGTGCAGGCACAGTGGGATGCGCGCCCGTCGCTGGGTGTGGTGCTGGCCGCAAAACCTTACCCGGAATCGCCGGTCACCGGCGATGTGATTTCCGGCCTGGATGAGGTGCCGGGCAGCGCCAAGGTCTTCCATGCGGGTACTGCACTGGACGCACAGGGCCGGGTGGTCAGTGCGGGCGGCCGCGTGCTGTGCGTGGCGGCGCTGGGTGACAGCGTGCGCGATGCGCAGGCCAACGCCTACGCCGGTGTGGCCAAGGTCAGCTGGGCCAACGAATTCCACCGCAACGACATCGGCTGGCGCGCGATCGCGCGTGAGCACGCGTAAAAGGCAGCGGACTGCTGCTTGGCAGGCCCAACAAAAAAACCCGGCAATGCCGGGTTTTCTGTTGGATACCTGTGATGTCACATCACGCGGTGAACAGCGCCTTCATCTTCTTCAGGGCATTCGCCTCGACCTGGCGGATGCGTTCGGCCGACACGCCGTACTCGTCTGCCAGTTCCTGCAGCGTCACCTTGCTGTCCGCATCCAGCCAACGGCGGCGGATGATGTCACGCGAACGCGCATCCAGTTCGGCCATGCCTTCGCGCAGCAGCTGCAGCTGGTTGTCCTCGCTGTCGGCACGCTCGTAGGCCATCGACGGATCTTCATCGTTGGCCACCAGGTATGCGGCCGGCGACGGCGGCGCATGATCATCATCCTCGTCGCTGGGCGCATCGAAACCGATATCGCGACCGGACAGGCGCGACTCCATTTCCATGACCTCGCGCTCGGACACGTTCAGATCCTTGGCCACCGCGCTGACTTCCGCGGCGTTCATCCAGCCCAGGCGCGTCTTCGACTTGCGCAGGTTGAAGAACAGCTTGCGCTGCGCCTTGGTGGTGGCGACCTTGACGATGCGCCAGTTCTTCAGGATGAACTCGTGCATCTCGGCACGGATCCAGTGCACGGCGAAGGACACCAGGCGCACGCCCATGTCCGGGTCGAAGCGCTTGACCGCCTTCATCAGGCCGATATTGCCTTCCTGGATCAGGTCGCCCAGGGCGAGGCCGTAGCCGTTGTAGCCGCGGGCCACGTGCACCACGAAGCGCAGGTGCGAATGCACCAGCTCACGGGCAGCGTCCAGATCGTTGCCGTCGCGGAAGCGACGGGCCAGGTCCTGTTCGTCATCGACCGACAGCACCGGGATCTGGTGCACGGCACCGATGTAGGCGTCCAGCGAACCGAGCGCACTGGGAATCGGGAGATTGTTTGCCACAAGGGCAGTAGAGGTGTTCTGGCTCATAGGCACCCATCTTAGCAGTCCGGGATTTGGACTGCTAAAGGAGGAAAAAGTTCCAGCATCCTATTGATGCAACACTGGTCCCAAACAGAGCCCTACCGTAGCGCGATTTGATGACAGTGGCGAGCGCGCTTTTCGGGATTCACAATCCCTTGGAATTCAATCAATTACCTGCCGGGAACCGGCCGATTCCGGTCAAGCGGAGCTGAACGGGCCGTTCCGGAGGCCCATTCAGGCCAGGAAACGTTGCCCGGTGTTCAGGCCCGGCTGCCGGCGGAGGTCAAAGCGCCGCGCGCGGCGGCAGCGACCAGTCGATCGGCGCCTGCCCGCGACGCTGCAGGTAGTCGTTGGCCATCGAGAAATGCCGGCAGCCGAGGAAGCCACGATGGGCCGACAGCGGCGAGGGATGCGGGGCTTTCAGCACACGGTGGCGCCGGGTATCGATGACCTTGCCCTTCTGCTGCGCGTAGGCCCCCCAGAGCATGAACACCAGGCCTTCGCGTTCGCGGTTGAGCACATCCACCACGTGGTCGGTGAAGCCTTCCCAGCCGCGGCCCTGGTGGGCGCCGGCCCTGCCCTCCTCCACCGTCAGCACGGCATTGAGCAGCAGCACGCCGCGCTGCGCCCACGGCACCAGGCAGCCGTGATCGGCACGGGGGATGCCGAGGTCGCCCTCGATCTCCTTGTAGATGTTCAGCAGCGATGGCGGCACCGGAACGCCGGCGGGCACCGAGAAGCTCAGTCCGTGCGCCTGGCCGCGCCCGTGGTACGGGTCCTGGCCCAGGATCACCACTTTCACCTGTTCGAACGGCGTGGCGTCGAACGCCGCGAAGATCTGCGGCCCCGGCGGGAACACCGCCGCGCCGGCCGCCTTGCGCTGGCGCAGGAAGCTGGAGAGTTCGCGCATCTGCGGCTGCAACAGGTAATCGCCGACCTGCTGCTTCCAGCTCGGTTCCAGCTGGATCGTCGGGGTGTCCACTACGTCATCGGTCATCGCAACAGGGGTCCATCGTTCAAGCGGGCCAGGCGCAGCTGGAACAGCACCTTGGTCACCAGCAGGCGCTCCTCGATCGGCTTCAGCACCAGATCATTGGCACCGGCCTGCAGCAACCCGGTCTGGTTGTGTGGATTGCCGTCGCCGGTCATCACCAGCACCGGCAGTCGGCGTTTGCCGTAGCCGAAATCCACGCGCACGCGCTGCACCACGTCGCGTCCGCTCAATTCGCCCTTCAGGGTGACGTCGGTCAACACCAGGTCGATGCGGTGGCGGCTGCGGCCCAGCGATTCGGCCGTGAGCAGGGTGAAGGCCTCTTCGGCACTGACCACGTGCAGCACGTTGAGCTGCTGGCGTTCGAGCATGCGCTTGGTCGCCTCCGCCACCACCCGGCTGTCCTCGATGTAGAGGATGGTCGCCCCGGGAATGGTCTGCGGCTGCACATAGCCACGGATGAAGGTCGCCAGGGCCTCATGGCCCAGCGCCTTGTCGAAATAGTCGGTGACGTACTCGGTGAAGCGCCGCTGCTCCAGATGCTGCTGCGCATCGCCGGAGACGACGATCACCGGCACG
The DNA here is from genome assembly GCF_039674705.1 of Stenotrophomonas sp. TWI169. NCBI lineage: Bacteria > Pseudomonadati > Pseudomonadota > Gammaproteobacteria > Lysobacterales > Lysobacteraceae > Stenotrophomonas > Stenotrophomonas sp. TWI169. Next base: position 149,806 of record NZ_JBDJOB010000003.1, read on the forward strand.
TATGCCTGGCCGGCAGCTTCGCGGACCGTCCGCGCCAGCGCCAGGCCGTCGCCGTCACGCAGGGTCAGCGAGGTGGTGACCAGGTCCACCGGCCCCTGCGCCAGCGCCTGCTGGGCATCCTCGATGCTGTCGCAGCCGATCACCTCCACGCCCGGCAGATCACGCTGCAGCACGTCGGCGATCAGCTTGCGCACCAGTTTGGAACCGTCGACCACCATCACCCGCGTAGCGGGCCCTTCAAGGTGCTTCAGCGCTTGCGGTTGCATGCCGGTCTCAGGTGTCGGTCGGGCGGGTCTGGCGGAGGAAGTGGCCGGTGACCAGCCACGCGCCCAGCCACCCCAGCAGCAGCGTGCCCAGCAGGACCAGGCTGCCATGCAGCAGGTCCAGGCCGTGCAGCACGAACGGGCTGCCGTAGCTGCGTGACAGGTCAGCCAGCGGCGCGCGCAGGGCGGCGCCGGCAACACCGATCAGGGCCAGCGCCACCGCGCCGGCGCCCAGCCCGTACCAGGCGCCCAGATACAGGAAGGGCCGGCGGATGAAGCCATCGCTGGCGCCGAGCAGCTGCAGCACGCCGATTTCCTCGCGCCGTGCCTGGATGTCGAGGCGCACGGTATTGCCGACCACCAGCGCAGCGCCGACGCCGAGCAGCACCGAAAGCACCTGTACCAGCCGCGCGCCGAACGCCAGCCACGCATCCAGACGCTGGCGCCACAGCGCATCGTGCTGCACCAGATCGGCCTCGGGCAGGCTTTCCAGCGCACGCGCCAGACGCGCATCGTCCTTGCCCTGCCCCGGGGTGATGACCAGCAGAGACGGCAGCGGATTGTCGTTCAGCGCGTCGATCGCCTCGCCAAGGCCGGCGTCGCGCAGCTCCTGCAGCCCTTGCTCGGGCGTGCGCACGGTCACCTCGCCGACGTCATCGCGGTCGCGCAGCTGGCCGGCCAGGCGCAACGCACCCGGGCCATCCACCGTGCCCTTGAGGAAGACATTGATGTCGCGCGACTGCTGCACGCTGCCGGCGAAATGCTTGAGGTTGTCCAGCGCGATCGACAGGCCCAGTGGCAGTGCCAGCGCCAGCGCCATGACCATCACCGTCAGCAGGGTCGCCCACGGCTTGCGGCAGGCGCGGCCCAGGCTGAACACCACGCTGTGCACGTGGTGCTGGAACCACACGCCGAGACGCGAGGGTGCGGCGGCTTCGCTGTTTTCGTTCTTCGCCATGCGTTACTCCGCCAGATCCTGCGGCGAGATGTCGTCCACCAGCCGGCCGTGGTCGAGAATCAGCACGCGCTTGCGCATGCGACGCAGCAGGGGAAGGTCGTGGCTGACCACCAGCACACTGGTGCCGCGCGCGGGCAGCTCGGCAAACAGGGCCATGATCTCCGCCGCCAGGGTCGGGTCCAGGTTGCCGGTCGGCTCGTCGGCAACCAACAGCTTGGGTTCACCGACGATGGCGCGGGCGATGCCCACGCGCTGCTGTTCGCCGGCCGACAGCTGCGATGGCAGCGCCTTCTCGCGATGGCCCAGGCCCATCCGTTCCAGCACGGAACGCACGCGCTTGCCGATGTCGCCACGGCGCGTACCGCGCAGGATCAGCGGCAGTGCCACGTTCTCGGCGATGGTCCGGTCCATCAGCAGGCGATGGTCCTGGTACACCGCACCGACCGCGCGCCGATGGCGCGGGACGTCGCCGCCGCGCACCTTCAGCAGGTTGCGCTCGTCGAAGACCACCGCGCCGCGGCTGGGCCGCTCGTCGAGGTGAATCAACTTGAGCAGGGTGCTCTTGCCCGCCCCGGAATGGCCGGTGACGAACAGCATTTCGCCCGGCGCGACCTCGAAGCTGACGTCGATCAGTGCTTCGTGGCCACCGGCGTACTGTTTGCTGACATTGTCGAAGCGCAGGACACTCATGCCCCGATTATGCAGGACCGGCGCGAAGTATCGATAGCGCCGGGACGCGCCCGGGTGGAATCGTTGATCTGCCGCTGCGCGCGCCGGGCATGGCCCGGCGCTACCGCTGACCGGGCGCGCCGATCAGCCGCCCGACAGCATCCGGCGGATCTTGCGGCCGATGCGGGTCAGGAACGAGTCGGCGGCGTCGGTGCTGCGCACCGGCTTGGCCACCACGTGAACCGGCGTCACCGGCGAGGCACCGTTGCCGGCGCTGCCGTTGGCGACCATCGCCTCGCCACCCTCGACCGGACGGCCATGGCGACGACGACGGCGCTTGCGCGGCTTGCGCTCGCCGTCCGCCGCGAGCTCCGGAGCACCTTCGGCACGCGGCGGACGCGGCGGACGCGGGGCCTGGGCCGGGGTGCCGGACCCGGCACCTTCCACCGGCGCGGTCGCGCCCTGCTCGCCTTCCACCCGCGGCTTGCGCGGACCACGCGAGCGGCGTTCGCCGCTGCGCTCGCCATCGCGGCGCTCGCCACGGCCGGCACCGGAGCGACCACCGCTGCGGCCACCGCCACGACGCTCTTCCTCGGCGGCGCGGGCTTCGCGCGCCTCGCGGAAGATCTGGCCGACGCTCTCGTTCTCGTCACCGTCCTCGCCAGCGACCGTGGCCGGGCGTTCCGGACGCGGCAGTGCGGTCATCAGTTCCTTGGTGACCGGCTCGGACGGAATCTTCTGTTCGATGTAGGCCTCGATGTCCGGCAGGCTCATCGCATAACGCTCGCAGGCAAAGCTGATCGCGTCACCCTCTTCGCCCAGGCGTGCGGTACGGCCGATGCGGTGCACATAGTCTTCGGCGTCGAACGGCAGGTCGTAGTTGTAGACGTACTTGATGCCGTCGATATGCAGGCCGCGGGCAGCCACGTCGGTGGCGACCAGGATTTCCAGCTGGCCCTTCTGGAAGCGGTTGAGCAGGCTCTCGCGCTTCTTCTGCGGCACGTCGCCGGACAGGACGCCGACCCGGTACCCGGCCTTTTCCAGCGAACGCGCCACGCGCTCGACGAAGACCTTGGTGTTGACGAAGACCATGGTGCGGGCGCCTTCGCTGCGCGAGAGCAGGCCCAGCAGCAACGGGATCTTCTCGTCGTCGGCCGGGAAGTAGATCTTCTGGCGCACGCGCGCGGCGGTCACTGTTTCAGCTTCGACCACCAGCTTCTGCGGCTCGTTCATGTGCTCGTAGGCCAGCTCCAGCACGCGATGGCTGAGGGTGGCGCTGAACAGCAGGGTCTGCCGGGTGGTGCGCTCGGGCATGCGGCGCAGCAGGAAGCGGATGTCCTTGATGAAGCCCAGGTCGAACATGCGGTCGGCTTCGTCCAGCACGCAGATCTCGCAGGCGTGCAGCGAAACCACCTTGTGCTGCTTGACGTAATCGATCAGGCGGCCGGGGGTGGCGATGATCACATCCACGCCCTGCTGCAGGATCTCGCGCTGCTTGTCGTAATCCACGCCACCGTAGACGAGGGCGAAACGCAGGCCCAGGTCGGAACCGAACTTCACGGCGTCCTTGTGGATCTGGATCGCCAGCTCGCGGGTGGGCGCCAGGATCAGCGCGCGCGGGTCTTCCGCCTTGCGGTCGGCCAGCGCCGGGCGGCTCAGCAGGCGGTTGACCACGGCAACCAGGAACGCCAGCGTCTTGCCGGTGCCGGTCTGGGCCTGGCCGGCGACATCACCACCGGCCAGCGCGACCGGCAGTGTCAGCGCCTGGATCGGGGTGCAGCGGGTGAATCCGGCTCCTTCAAGGCCGGCCTGCAGGGCCGGATGCAGCTCAAAGGAGGAAAAGGTCAAATCGGTCAGCGGTTTGTCGCTCATGAGTCCGTCTTGGTATGGCCACCGGCCAGCGGGCGGGCGGCACTGCATCGTCTGGGGGCACCGTCGCAAACTGCGGCCCCTGCGGCGGGTCGGCGGACCGGGGACCACCGGGTCCGCGCGCCGCTCAATGCCCCAGTTTAACGCACTCCGGCGGCCAAACCGGAATGAACCGTCTCACACAACCGCGAGACAGGCCCGTGCGGGACGCCTCTTCACCCAGCCACACCGCGCTTGAACAGCCCTGCCGGGGTCGCTGGAGTCCGCAGCTGCCGGCCCCCACTTCAGGAAGACAGTGAAATCCGACACATACCGCGCTTCGAAACGATCACGATACGCTGGGTTCCAGCCGGCCACTGTCCATGCCCCGCGATAGGGGTACACTGCCGGCCGTGAGCGTCCAGGCATCCCGCCGAACGCACCGCGGCAGGACGCCGCGAGGCAACGACGAGGGTCGCGCCACCGGGCAAGGCCCAGTTCACCCACCTCCGGCCTGGCCGGGTGCAATCCAAGACGAGAAACCAAGATGAGCGACAAGGTTGTACACGTCGGCGATGCCGACTTTGATAGCGCCGTGCTGAATTCCAAGGAACCGGTGCTGGTCGATTTCTGGGCCGAGTGGTGTGGCCCGTGCAAGATGATCGCCCCCGCGCTGGACGAGCTGGCCGATGCCTACCAGGGCCGCGCCAAGATCGCCAAGGTCAACGTCGACAACAATCGTGCGCTGGCCGCCAAGTACCACGTGCGTTCGATCCCGTACCTGGTCGTGTTCAAGGATGGCGAGAAGGTCGGCGAGCAGATCGGCGCGGTGGGCAAGGCCCAGCTGGCCGGCCTGCTGGACAAGGCCCTGGCCTGATCCTGTAACGACTCCGGCAGCCGCCCGGTGCGGCTGCCGGCAGGCGCGGACCGCGCCTGCATGAATGCTGTTCCCGGCGACCCTTGCACGGCGCCGCGGGCCGATGATAGTGTCGGCACATCCGGCCGCGTTCGCGTGCCGCACCTTCTGGACGCAGTTTCTTCCAGACCCATCCCCAACGTTCGCCGCCCCAGCCGGGCGCTCGCACCTTCAAGCGAGGAATAACGCTCTTGTCCGATAACACTCCCGAAACCGGCAGCGCAGAAGCGCCCGCCGAAAAGCGCGTGCGCAAGGCCCGCGTGACCAAGGCTGCCGCACCGGCCGCCGCCGAAACCAGCGCGCCCCCCGCGCAGCCGACTCTGCCGCTGGCCGCCGCGCCCGAAGCACCGGCGCCGGCCGCAGCCGCTCCCGCGCCGAGCGCGCCCGCCGCCGAGGCCCCTGCCAGCAGTGGCGGCGGTGAAGGCGGTGAGGGTCGCGAATCCGGCCAGCCGCGGCAGCAGAACCCTCAGGGTGGCGGCCAGCATCCGCACAACCAGAATGGCCAGCAGGGCCAAGGCCAGGGTCAGGGCAACCGCCGTGACCGTTTCCGCAACCGCCGCGACCGCGACCGCAACAACCGCTTCCGCGATGACGGCATGCCCAACGAGGGCGGCGAGCAGCAGGCGTTCGTGCCGCGCGTGCAGCCGACGGTGCCGGAAGGCTTCCCGGTCTATTCGCTGAGCGATCTCAAGCGGATGCCGGCGCAGAAGCTGCTGGAAATCGCCGAACAGCTGCAGATCTCCGAAGGCGTGGCGCGTGCCCGCAAGCAGGATGTGATCTTCGCCCTGCTGAAGGTGCTGACCCGCCATGGCGACGGCGTCGCCGCCGATGGCGTGCTGGAGATCCTGCCGGACGGCTTCGGCTTCCTGCGCGCGGCCGAAGCCAGCTACCTGGCCGGCCCGGACGACACCTACATTTCGCCCAGCCAGATCCGCCGTTTCAACCTGCGTACCGGCGACCACCTGTCCGGCCGCATCCGCTTCCCGAAGGACGGCGAGCGCTACTTCGCGCTGTCGATCGTGGACACCATCAACGGTGAGCCGCTGGAAGCGTCGAAGAACAAGGTGCTGTTCGAGAACCTGACCCCGCTGTTCCCGCGTCGCCGCTTCACCCTGGAGCGCGGCAACGGTTCGTCGGAAGACATCACCGGCCGCATCCTCGACCTGATGGCCCCGCAGGGCAAGGGCCAGCGCTCGCTGATCGTCTCCCAGCCGAAAGCGGGCAAGACGATGATGATGCAGCAGGTCGCCACCGCGATCACCACCAATCATCCGGACGTGCACCTGATCGTGCTGCTGATCGACGAGCGCCCGGAAGAAGTGACCGAAATGCAGCGCACCGTGCGCGGCGAGGTCATCAGCTCGACCTTCGACGAGCCGGCCGCACGCCACGTGCAGGTCGCCGAAATGGTGATCGAACGGGCCAAGCGCCTGGTCGAGCACAAGAAGGACGTGGTGATCCTGCTGGACTCGATCACCCGCCTGGCACGCGCCTACAACAACGTCGTGCCGAGCTCGGGCAAGGTGCTGACCGGTGGTGTGGACGCCAACGCCCTGCACCGCCCGAAGCGCTTCTTCGGTGCCGCGCGCAACGTTGAAGAAGGCGGCAGCCTGACCATCATCGCCACCGCGCTGGTCGACACCGGCTCGAAGATGGACGAGGTGATCTACGAAGAGTTCAAGGGCACCGGCAACAGCGAAGTGCACCTGAGCCGCCGCATCGCCGAGAAGCGCGTGTTCCCGGCCATCGACATCAACCGCTCCGGCACCCGCCGCGAAGACCTGCTGATCGAGCCGGAACTGCTGCAGAAGATCTGGATCCTGCGCAAGCTGCTGCATCCGATGGATGAAATGGCCGCGATGGAATTCCTGCTGGACAAGATGAAGAACACCAAGTCCAACGACGAGTTCTTCGGTTCGATGAAGCGATAAGAAAAAAGCCCCGCACTGCGGGGCTTTTTTTGCTCGGGAACAGCGCATTCGCCGGGCATGGCCCAGCGCTACCGTGGCCCTTACGGGCAGGCCACCGCGCCCTCGGCGGTAGCCGTGTTGGCCGTCAACCTGACCTGGGTGAATGCCGCGGCGAACGGCGCGTCGGCGCTGACCACGAACGGGGCTTCCACCGCGCCCAGGTCCACGCCGCGCTTTGCAAAGCAGGCCAATGGCACGGTCACCGTCTGCTTCTGCCCGGGCGCCAGCGCGACCAGCTGCGGGGCGATGTCCACCCCACCCTCACAGCCGCTGCCACACTGCATGGTCACCTTCACCGGCGATGCCGGGCGCTTCACCAGCTGCACATCGAACTGCAGCGCGCCGTTGCTGCGCGCCAGTGCGCCGAGATTGCGGCGCGAGGTGCTGCGTGCGATCAGCTGCGCCGGGGCCCGCCAGGTCACCTCCTTGGCGTCCTGCTGGGTGTTCACCTGCACGGTGCGCACCTGCACCACCGGCTTGGCGGTGGGCCAGCGCAGCGTAGCGTTCAGATCATTGCCAAGCGGTTGGGTCGCTCCCGCGGCGGCAACGTGCAGGGCGAATGGCGGCGTGTCGGCGCGGTTGAAGATCGGCAGCACGGTGACTTCGCCGCAGCTGTCCGGGTCAGCTTCCTCGAGCCTGGCGACCTTGCCGCCCTTGGCGTAGCTGAGGCCATAGCCAAGCGCGAACAGCGCCGGCTTCTTCGCGTCGGGCTGGTCGATCGGTGCCGGGCACGGAACGCCCGGCCACGGGAAGCTGAGGCGTCCACGGAAGTCGTGTGCCGGCTTGCCGCCCTTGCCCGCCACCAGCACATCAGTCACGCCCTTGCCTTCGGTGCCCGGCAGCCAGGCGGCGACGAAGGCGCTGGACAGATTGAGCAGGTCGTTGACATACATCGGGCGACCGGACAGGTAGACGGTCACCACCGGCTTGCCGGTTGCAGCTGCGGCCTTCAGCGCGGCCAGGTCCTGCGGGTAGGCCCGGCTGTGGCTGACGGTATCCGAAGCGAGAATATCGCCGTTGGTTTCCGCATAGGGCGTCTCACCGATCACCGCCAGCACCACATCGAAAGCCTTCGGATCGACGCCTTGGCCATCGGCGCTGAAGCTGACCTTGTCCGCACCCAGTTCGGCGCGCAGCGCGCCCAGCACGGAATCGGCGTTGGGAAAATCGGAATTCCTGTTCTCGGTGCCCTGCCAGGTCAGCGACCAGCCACCGGACTGGTCGCCGATGCTGTCGGCGCTCTTGCCGACCACCAGCACCCGTGCATCGCGGCGCAGCGGCAGCACCTTGCCTTCATTCTTCAGCAGCACCAGCGATTCGCGCACGGCACGCCGGGCCAGGTCACGGTGCTGCACGGCACTGGCATCGCCGGCGTAGCGGCTGTCGGACGGCTTGTGGTCGAACAGGCCCGCGCGCAGCTTCACCCGCAGGATGCGGGCGACCGCATCGTCGATGCGCGTCAGCGGAATCTCACCGCTCTTGACCTGCGCGGTGGTGTTGGCGATGAACGCTTTCCAGTCGTCGGGCACCATCACCATGTCGATGCCGGCATTGATGGCCTGCGCACAGCTGTCGTTGCGGCAGCCCGGCACCTGCGCGATGCCGTTCCAGTCGGAGACGACGAAGCCATCAAAACCCATCTTGTCCTTCAACGCATCGGTCAGCAGCGCCTTGCTGCCGTGCATCTTGCCGTAGTCCACGCCTGCGGCGCGGTCGTTCCAGCTGTTGAACGAGGCCATCACCGTCTGCGCCCCCTCGGCGAGCGCACCATAGTAGCCCTGCGCGTGGACGTTGATCATGGTGTTCTTGTCGACCAGCGCCTCACCCTGGTCGCGGCCGTTGTCGGTGGCACCATCGCCCAGGTAGTGCTTGGCGGTGGTGACCACGTTGCCGTCGTCCTTGAAGGTGCCCTGTGCTCCCTTCACGTAGGCGTGGGCGTAGCTGCGGATCACCGCCGGGTCGGACGTATAGCTCTCATAGGTGCGGCCCCAGCGAGGGTCATGGGCCACGGCCAGGGTGGGTGCGAACACCCAGCCGATGCCGGTGGCGCGCACCGAGCGCGCGGTCGCCTCGCCGATGCGTTCGATCAGTTCGGCATCGCCGGCCGCGCCCAGGCCGATGTTGTGCGGGAACAGGGTCGCACCCAGCACGTTGTTGTGGCCGTGCACCGCATCGGTGCCCCAGATGACCGGCACCGGCGTCTTCGCATCGGTTGCCAGCGATGCAGCGTGGTAGGCATCGGCCAGCTGCAGCCAGTCCTGCACGCTGGCGTGCTTGTCCATGCCCGGCCAGGAGCCACCGCCATTGAGGACCGAGCCGATGTAGTAGCGGCGCACCTCGTCCGGCGTGATGGTCTTGATCTCGGCCTGGGTCATCTGCCCGATCTTCTGCGCCAGCGTCATCTGCGCAAGGATCTCCTGCACGCGCCTTTCGATATCCGCATCTGCAGCGATCACGCTGTGGACGCGCGGCCAGTCCTGCAGGCGTTCGCCCGTGGACGGCGCGGCACCCGCCGATGCGGCCAGGGCGGCCAGCAGACAGCCGGAAAGAAGGGTCTGGGTGGGGCGCTTCACTGGGTACTACCTCCGTGGATGACGTTCCTGGCGTGCGGGACTGCAGCGGCACGTCGGTATGGGCGATCGGACGCCCGTCCTGACAGCGCTGTCATATAAGCCTGCCTGCATCGTGTCAATGAGCGATCGCACATCCTGTGGCGGCAATCGCGTAACGGCGGGCTTTGCGGCCGACGCAGCACACGGCCCGCGGCGGTGGGTGTTGCGACGCGACAAGAATTCAGGACGTGCCAGTCCCCCTCGCGTCGTGGCACCATCCGCCTGCTCCGGCAACACCGACATCGCAGGTACGCACTACCATCGGCGCGTAGCCGCCGCCTTCCAGGAGGATCCACCGCATCATGCGCAGTCGAATCGAGGATGTCGCCGCCGTTGCCGGGGTATCGATCAAGACGGTGTCCCGCGTGCTCAACCGCGAGCCCAACGTGCGCGAGCAGACCCGCGAACGGGTGCTGGCGGCCGTGGCGCGCCTGGGCTACAAGCCCAATCTCTCCGCGCGCAGCCTGGCCGGACAGCGCTCGTACGCGCTGGCACTGGTCTACAACAATCCTTCGCGCAACTACCTGATGGAAATCCAGAACGGCATGCTCGAGGCCTGCCACGCACAGCACTACAACCTGATCCTCGGCCCGGTGGGCACTGGCCGGCGTACTCTGCCCGACATGACCGCGCTGTTCGAGAACTCGCGTCCGGATGGCGTGGTGCTGATCCCGCCGCTGACCGACGACGAAGTAGTGCTGTCGTACCTGGAAGAGCATGACATTCCCTTCGCCTGCATCGCCCCGCGACACCCGGAGGGACGCATCGGCGTGCGCATGGATGAAACCACTGCGGTGGTCGAGCTGATCGGTCACCTGGTCGCGCAGGGCCACCGCCGCATTGCCCACATCAAGGGGCCGCGCGCGCATGGTGCCTGCCAGTGGCGCTACGCCGGTTACCGCCAGGCCCTGCGGCAGGCAGGTATCGCCTACGATCCGGCGCTGGTGGTCAACGGCCAGTTCTCGTTCGAGTCCGGCGTGGACGCAGCCAACCTGCTGCTCGACATGGATGAGCCTCCCACGGCAATCTTCGCCGCCAACGACGACATGGCCGCGGCCGTGTATCGCGTCGCGGGCGAACGCGGGCTTCGCGTGCCGCGCGACCTCTCGGTATGCGGTTTCGACGACACGCCGATCGCAGGGCACATCTACCCTGCACTCACCACCGTGCGCCAACCGACCTCGCACATGGGGCGGCTGGCCACCGAACAGCTGATCGAGCACATCCGTGCCGAAGCCGCTGGCCGCATGATCACGGTGGAGCACGCGGTACTCGAACGCGAGTCGACCGCCGCACCACGGCGACGTTGAGCCAGCGGCGAACCTGCGGCTCACGCGGCAGGCAGCCGCGAACCCTTCCATGCATAGAAGGCAATGTAGAGATAACACAGCGCCGGCAGCAGGAACGACAGCTGCAGGCCATGATTGTCGGCAAGCCAGCCCATGGCCAGCGGAATGACCGCACCGCCGACGATCGCCATCACCAACAGGCTTGAAGCCTGTCCGGTGAGAGCTCCAAGGCGGGTGATCGCCAGCGCGAAGATGGTCGGAAAAATGATGGAGTTGAACAGTCCGATGCTCACCACCGCCCACTTGGCCAGGCCACCCGTGGTGGAGACGGTGATGCCGAGCAGCAGCACCACCGCGAGCGCGAAAAGACCGAGCAGCCAGCGCGCATCCAACCGCGCCAGCAGCGCCGCGCCAAGCAGGCGCCCGACCAGCGCACCGCCCCAATAGAGCGAGACATAACCGGTGGCCTCCTGCTCGGTCATGCCCTGGCCGATGCCCGGCGAGGACAGGAAGTTGACCAGCACGCTGCCGATGGAAACTTCCGCGCCCACGTAGCAGAAGATGGCCAGCACACCCAGTCGCACATGGCGGTGGCGCAGGACGTCCCACGGCCGGCTTCGCGCGCCGGTGCGTTCCTCCACGCCGGGAATGGTGGGAAGACGGAACATCCAGATCGCTGCCGCCAGCAGGAACAGGACCACGGCCAGGCCGAAGTACGGCAGCTGCACCGATTGCGCTTCGGCTGCACGGTAGGCCAGTGCTTCGGCCTGCGGCAACAGCGCCAGCTGCTCCTCGCTGCGCGGCTGCGCCGACAGGATCAGCAGGCCACCGAACAACGGTGCCAGCGTGGTGCCCAGCGAGTTCATCGATTGCGCCAGGGTCAACCGGCTGGAGCTGGTGCGCTCCTCGCCCAGCAATGCCACGTAGGGGTTGGCCGCCACCTGCAGCACGGTGATGCCGGTGGCCAGCACGAACAACGCCGCCAGGAACAGCCCATAGACATGGGCGGCCGCAGCCGGCCAGAACAGCAGGGAGCCGACGCCTGCAATGGCCAGCCCGGCGACGATGCCGCGCTTGTATCCCACCGCAGCCACCAGCCGGCCCGCAGGCAGCGACATCAGGAAGTAGGCGCCGAAGAAGGTGAACTGGATGAGCATCGCCTGCACCCAGCTCAGCGCGAACGCCGCTTTCAGGTGCGGAATGAGGATGTCGTTGAGGCAGGTCAGGAAGCCCCACATGAAGAAGATGGCGGTGACCACCGCCAGTGCGCGGGTGGTGCCCTGCACGTGATGTCCTCGAACGGTCGCTACTGTGTCCATTGCTTGTCCTTCCGGTCAGTGATCGAAGCCATCCTGCGGTCATGCGTGACATTTGCAGCCATTGTGATTGTCCAGCGCTGTCAATCCGACGAATGACCTGACACCTGCGGGCTGAAAGCTGATCCGCGCAGTTTTGTTCTGCACCGCACAACACTTTCCTGCCCTCGTGTTGGCAGCGCTGTCATCCCTGCAAAACCGCTGCAGATGCCGTCGCACAAGGCGTTGTTTCCGAAGCGACGAGGTTCTGGCAACGATTTCACAGCGCACCTTGCGACCGCCGACGCGGCGCACTTCATGGCAGTTTGTTGACAACGCTGTCAAGCGTCGCTCCAATCCGGGCCACATGCAGTAGTCCGTGATTGAACGAAGCAGGATCGCCATTACCGAATTCCCTGGGGAGGGAGCTTCCATGAAGACGTACAAGGCAGTACCTCGCAAGACGATGCTCACTTCCGCGCTGCTGGCTGCGCTGGCCGCCCCGGCATGGGCACAGGACGCACCCGCCACCAACGAACAAGTCGATCCGACCACGCTCGATGCGGTGCAGGTCACCGGTATCCGCGGCAGCCTGACCTCATCGATGAACCTCAAGCGCGACAGCCAGGGCGTGGTTGACGGCATCGTCGCCGAGGACATCGGAAAGTTCCCGGACACCAACCTGGCCGAATCGTTGCAGCGCATCAGCGGCGTTTCCATCGACCGCACCTCCAGCGGCGAAGGGTCCAAGGTGACCGTGCGCGGCATTGGTCCGGACTACAACCTGGTGCTGCTGAACGGGCGGCAGATGCCGGCGTCGAATCTGGGCAACGGCGGCGGCGGCCTGTCCGGCTCGCGCTCGTTCGACTTCGCCAACCTCGCTTCCGAGTCGATCTCTGCGGTGGAGGTATATAAGACCAGCCGCGCCGACAATCCTGCCGGTGGCATCGGTGCCACCATCAACATCAAGACGCTGCGGCCGCTGGAGTCCGAGCCGGTGATCAGCCTTGGTCTGAAGGCGGTCAACGATTCGTCCAACGACAACCTGCCGCGGACCCTGCGCGGCTCCAACGTCACCGGTGAGCTCTCGGGCATCTTCAGCCAGCGCTACGCCGACGATCGCTTCGGCGTGACGTTCAGCGCCAGCCACCAGGAACGTGATTCCGGCTTCAACCAGGCCACCGTGGCCGAGGGCTGGGCCACGTTCAAGGGCAACGAGAGCGCGGACTGGCGGGCACTGCCGCTGCCGGGCCAGGGGTATTCCGACCGCATCACCAACCGCCCCGGCCCCGACGACGTCTACGCACGTCCGCAGAACACCGCCTACAACGTCAACGGCGTGCAGCGGCAGCGCACCAACGCGCAGGCGACGTTCCAGTGGAAGCCGGCCGACAATGTCACCACCACGCTGGACTACACCTATGTCGAGAACAAGGTGCAGCAGCAGCGCAGCGAGCTGTCGGTCTGGTTCAACTATGGTCCGGGCGACAGCATCTGGACCAACGGCCCGGTGTCCGCGCCGATCATCTACAGCGAGGACATGACCAATTCGGACGTGTCGATGGGCGGCGCCAAACTGGCCACCAAGACCGACATGCACTCGCTGGGCTTCAACGTCGACTGGGAAGTGAACGACGCGCTGGACCTGTCCTTCGATGTGCACAACGCCGAGTCGGAATCGCGGCCGGACAGTCCCTATGGCTCGGCGGGCGTGCTCGGCGTGGCCGCCTTCGTGCGTGGCACCACCACCGTCGACTACAGCGGCGACCTGCCGATCATCAACATCGCACTGCCGCCGGGCGGCGTGCAGGCCTCCGACGCACTGGTCACCGGCTCGGTGTTCCAGAACAGCTACAACAAGTCCAAGGTGCAGCAGTATCAGGGCCGCGGCACGTTCCGCTTCGCCGACTACTCGGCGCTGGACTTCGGCGTGGGCCACACCCAGGTGGAGAACCGCTCTGCCTCGGCCATCATGCAGCGCAACAGCTGGGGCGGTCTGGGCTCTCCGGCCGACTACGCCGATGACATCTGGTACGCCGACAACATGGGCAAGTACTTCAAGGCATTCTCCGGCCACAACGATCCGCGCCTGACCGGCCAGTTCCTGGTGTTCGACTTCGACCGCCTGATCGATCGCGCGGCCCAGGTCGGCACCGATTCCGATCCGGCCTGCCCGAGCTGCTACTACGCACCGACGGAATACTCCGAGGACATCCGCACCACCGAGAAGTCGAAGAGTGCCTACCTGCAGTACCGCACCACGTTGGATTGGTCGATGCCACTGCACGTGGCCGTCGGCGCGCGCTACGAGCAGACCGAGGTGGAGTCGAATGCGCTGGTGCGCGTACCGACCGGCATCAGCTGGAGTTCGGCCAACGAGTTCAACATCGACTACGCCGCCGATCGCGGCTTCGTCGGTGGCAAGGGCAAGTACGACTACGTGCTGCCGAACGTTGATCTGAAACTGGACCTGGCCGAGACGCTGGCGCTGCGCGGCAGCTACAGCCGCACCCTGGGCCGGCCGAGCTGGACGCAGATCCAGAGCGGTCAGTCGCTGGCCGACATCGTGCGCACCCAGGGCGGCACCGGCACCCGCGGCAATCCGGGTCTGGAGCCGCTGATCTCGGACAACTTCGATCTGTCGCTGGAGTGGTACTACGGCGAGGCCAGCTATGCCTCCGTGGGCTTCTTCCGCAAGAACATCAAGAACTTCATCAGCGATACCATCGTGCGCGAGAACGCCGGCACCCTGCATACGCCGGTCGGTGGCGCGTACTGGAACGAGGCACTGGCATCGGGCTGCGGCACCACCGACATGCCCTGCATCCGCGACTACATCTTCACCAACCATGCCGGGGATCCCGGCGTGACCTATACCGGGCGCAATTCGGCCGGGCAGATGACCGGCACCATCGTCGGCCAGCCCAACGACCCGGTGGCCGGTTTCGACATCACGGTACCGGCCAACCAGCACTCGGATCACCTCGACGGCTGGGAAGTGGCGGTGCAGCACCTGTTCGGCCAGTCCGGCTTCGGCGTGGCCGCGAACTACACCAAGGTGAAGTCGGGGCTGACGTTCAACAACCTCAGCCTGGGCGACCAGTACCCGATGATCGGCCTGAGCGATTCGGCCAACGTGGTCGCGTTCTACGACAAGAACGCCTGGCAGATCCGCGCGGCCTACAACTGGCGCGACAAGTTCCTCAACGGCATCGGTGGCCAGGGCCCGAACCCGAACTACACTGCCGCGTACGGTCAGCTCGATCTCAACATCAGCTACGCGGTCAGCGAACAGCTGACGCTGAGCCTGGAAGCAATCAACCTGACCGACGAGACCATGCGCACCTATTCGCGGCACACCAACATGCTGCGTTATGCCACCCAGACCGGTCCGCGCTACATGTTCGGCGTCCGCTACAAGTTCTGACCGGCGCCGGAGGCCTCGTGGGCCTGGTTCATGCCCGGCCCACGCCGCACGGGTGCATGATGCGCGGACCCAAGGCCGCCGGGCACGGGCCCGGCCCTCCATCACGCCCAGGATGTCCACGCATGCTGCCCCACCCCCGACCCATCGATGACGTGCGGGACCTGGACCCGGATGAGCTGCCGGCCCGGCTGCACACCTGGACCACGCCGAAGGTGATCCGCGGGCTGGTCGCGCACTGGCCCCTGGTCGCGGCCGCGCGCCGCTCGCCTGCGGAGGCGGTTGCGCACCTGGCCGCGTTCGACCACGGGCAGATGCCGGTGACCGCGACCACGGCAGCACCCGACGCCGGCGGCCGGCTGTTCTACAACGCGGACATGAGCGGCTTCAACTTCCGCCGCGAGCAGGTACCGTTGAAAGTGGTGCTGGCCACGCTGCTGAAGTACGCCACCGATCCGGCGCCGCCATCGATCTACGTGGCATCGACGACGCTGGACAGCTTCCTGCCCGGCTTCACCCGGGCCAATCCGCTGCAGCTGGGCGTGGACGAACCTCTCAGCAGCATCTGGATCGGCAACCGCTCGCGCATTGCCGCCCATCAGGACGTACCGGACAACCTGGCATGCGTGGCGGCCGGGCGCCGCCGGGTGACGCTGTTCCCACCGGACCAGATCGACAACCTGTACATCGGCCCGCTCGATTTCACTCCCGCAGGGCAGGCGATCAGCCTGGTCGATTTCCACGCACCTGACCTTGATCGCTTTCCGCGCTTCCCGCAGGCGCTGCAGCAGGCGCTGGTGGCCGAACTTGAACCGGGCGATGCGGTCTTCATCCCTTCACTGTGGTGGCACCACATGGAAGGTCTGGAAACATTCAATGTGCTGGTCAACACCTGGTGGCGGCCGGTGCCGGCCTGGATGGACTCGCCGATGAATGCCCTGATGCTGTCGATCCTGGCCCTGCGCGGATTGCCCGCGGCGCAGCGCACGCAGTGGCGCGCGATGTTCGACCACTATGTGTTCGCCGACAGCGAGGCGGCGACCGCACACATCCCGACGCAGGCGCAGGGTGTGCTGGGAACGCTCGACGCAGCGGCGGCCGCGCACGTGCGCCAGACCCTGCTGCGCCGCCTGCAGCGCTGAGGCCGCCGGTCGCACCGGGCTTCACCCGCGCCGACGCCGTTTCTGGCGATAATGCTGCCTGCATTCCGCCTGCGCCTGCCCGCATTGCGGTCCCCCCGCCCCATCCTGCTCCGCATGCGCCTGATTTCGCCCCGCCTCAACCTGGGCAAGCTGATCCTGGCCCTCGCCCTGCTCAGCGCCATCATCGCCCTGGCCAATACGCTGCTGGCCAGCTACCGCGTGCAACGCGACCAGCTGGTCGGCAACACGCTGGAGGCCAACCGCGTCTATGCCAGCAAGCTGGCCGAGACGACCCAGAACTTCCTGCTGTCCGCCCAGCAGCAGTTGGCCTACAGCGCGACCCGGCTGGGCGAGGCCGACATGGACCCGCGCCAGGCGCAGGGCGAAGCCAGCCGCCTGCAGCTGCAGTCGAGCAGCTTCAACTCCTCGCTGGTCGTGGATGCCGATGGCCTGGTGATCGCCACCTCCCCGCAGACGCTGCAGCTGCAGGGCGAGATCCTGCACAGCGCGGGCAACAATGCGGCACTGGCCTCCCGTCAGCCGATGATCAGCGATCCCTACCAGTCGGCCACCGGCAAGCTGCTGGTCTCACTGTCGCATCCGATTTTCGACGGCCAGGGCCGGTACCGCGGCTATATCAGCGGCACCCTGTACCTGCGCCAGCGCAGCGCGCTGCATACGCTGCTGGGTACGCATTACTATCGCGACGGCTCGTATCTGTATGTGGTCGACCGCCATGGCCGCCTGCTGTACCACGTCGAAGGCGAGCGGGTGGGCGACTATGTGGTCGGCAATCCGGCGGTGACGGCGGTGATCCACGGTGAGCGGGGAGCGCAGCAGGTACGCAACAACCGCGGTGTATCGATGCTGGCCGGCTATGCCCCGGTCGCTGTCACCGGCTGGGGCATCGTCGCCCAGCGGCCCACCGAAGCCACCCTGCAGCCACTGTCGCGGCTGATGTCGGCGGTGATCTGGAACGCGATCCCGCTGGGTGTGTTGTCACTGGTGATCACCTGGTGGTTCGCCCGGCGCATTTCGCTGCCGCTGTGGCAGCTGGCGCGCAACGTGCAGGCCGGCGAGGACACCGGCAACGCGATCAGCCATGTCAACGGCATCCGCGCCTGGTACTTCGAGGTTGCCCAGCTCAAGCATGCGGTGCTGCACAGTTTCAACGCACTGCAGGACCGGATCGGCACGCTCAACCGCGCCAGCCGCACCGATCCGATGACCGGTCTGTTGAATCGTCGCGGGCTGCAGCATGCGCTGGATGCGCTGCAGGCGCAGGGCATTCCCTTCGCGATCCTGGCGCTGGACATCGATCGCTTCAAATCGATCAACGACGGCCATGGGCATGACGTCGGTGATGCCGTCATCGTCCATATCGCCGAGCAGATGCGCCGCCACTCGCGCGAGAGCGATCTGTTGTGCCGCGCTGGCGGCGAGGAGTTCCTGCTGCTGTTGCCGGGTATCGGTACCGAGCCTGCGCGCCAGGCCGCCGAGCGCCTGCGCCAGCACATCGCCGATCACCCCTTCGCACCGGTCGGCACGATCACGGTGTCGCTGGGCGTGGCCCATTTCCCCAGCTTCCATGCCGATGCCGAGCAGGCCCTGCGCCTGGCCGACAAGGCCCTGTACCTGGCCAAGGAACAGGGGCGCAACCGGGTAATCGTCTACCCCCACGCAGACTGAAGCGCAGGCGCGCGGGGCTACGCCAGCCGGTGGCTGGCGGCATAGGGCGGCGTGTCCGGATAGTCGCCACTGGCGAAGCGGGCCTGCAGGGCCTGCCACCAGCCGGGATCGAACAGGTGCCGATAGTGCTCACGCACGGCCGCCAGTTCGCCGGCCGGCAATCCCATGAAGGGGCCGAAGCGTTCGGGGAACACATCGCGCGGGCCAACGTGGAACCAGGGCTCGTCGGCCATCGCCTCTTCCGGCGAGCTCGGCTGCGGCCAGGCACGGAACACACAGTCGCTGACCAGGCACAGTTCGTCGTAATCGTAGAAGACCGCGCGGCCGTGACGTGAAACACCGAAGTTCTTCGGCAGCATGTCACCGGGGAAAATGTTGTTGCGCGCCATGTCGGTGATCGCCTGCGCGTAGTCGAGCACCGCAGCGCGCACCGGCTCTGCGCCCTGCTCGCGCAGGTACAGGTTCAACGGGCGGAAACGGCGCTGCACGTAGCACAGCGCCACTTCCACTTCGTCGCCATCGACGCGGATGCTCTGCGCGCACTGGCCCAGCAGTTCGTCAAGCAGCGCCGGCGCAAAGCGGTCGCGCGGGAAGCGCAGGTGCCGATAGGGTTGCGCGTCCAGCAGGCGGCCGACACGGTCCAGGTTGAACACCAGCGCGTACTTCTCTTCCACCTGCTGCCGTGACATCGCCTTCGGCCAGGCGAAACGATCGCGGATGAGTTTGAACACGAGCGGGTAACTGGGCAGGGTGAACACGGCCATGACCATGCCGGGGGTGCCTTCGGCGTGGACCAGGCGCTCGTGTGGATGTTCATTGAAATGGCGGAAGAAGGTGCGGTAGCGCTCGGTCTTGCCCTGCTTGGCACGGCCCAGCACGGTGTAGATTTCGTCGATCGGCTTGCCCGGCAGCAGGCTGCGCAGGAACACCACGGCGTCGCCGACGGTGGCCAGGTCGGCCTGGAAATAGCTGCGCGACACGCCGAACAGGTGGGCGACATCGCGGCGACGGGTCAGCACTGCATCGGCACGCAGGCCCTGTTCGTCGTTGACCAGCGCGATCACGCAGGGCGAGAAGCGATGCTCGCCGAAGACGCGCCCTACCAGATAAGCGCGACGCTCGCGGTAGAACACGGTATCCAGCAGTTCGATGCTGCGTACCGGCGTATCGCCCCAGTGCGCAAGATCATCCTGCAGCCGTACGGCGATGGCGGCGGCACAGCGCAGCTGGTGCGCATAGGGAACATCGAAGCGATAGTCAGCCAGCACCCGCTGCAGCGCCTCCACCGGGCGCGTCGGCGAGACCGCATAGGTGTGGCGGGCGACCGGATGGGTGATCGCATCGGACGGCTCGACATCGAAGGCGATGAACTCCACCGCCGGGTCGACGCCGCGAGTGGCGAACAACCGCCGCGACAGCGTGTTGTAGAACGTCTTGTACAGCTCGGCGTCGATCAGCCCCTGCAGCAGGGCGCTGTAGGCGCCGTGCACCTGCAACCACAGCGAGCGCTCGCCGATCGCCTCGCCGGCAAGCCGGCGCAGTGCATCCATCTGCTCGGCGATGCACAGGTCGTACAGGGCGATGCGCTCGACGGCGTCCTGGCGGGCACCGTTCCAGTCGCGCTGCTCGAAGCGCTGCCGCGCGCGGGCGGTGATCGCCGCGAAGCGGGCATGGTACTGCTCGAATCCATCGCGGATGGCGCCTGCGATGCGCGGCGCCAGTTCGGCAGCGATGTCAGGCGTGGACATGCAGGACTCACCGGGGAAGATGGCTCAACCATACGCCGGCGTGGGGTGGAATGGGTAGAGCCGGGCCATGCCCGGCTCCAACAGGCATCGGCTCAGATGGCCAGCTCGGCCTCCACTTCCTGCACCTTGCGCCGGGCCAATGCCAGATTGGATTTGCTACGGTCCAGCACGATGTAGAAGAACAGGCCCTTCTTCCTGGCCACCGGGCGCATGATGTGGTACGCCCTGCCCAGCGAGATCAGGATGTCCTCGATGCTGTCGTTGAGGTTGAGCGACGCTGCGGTTTTCATCTTCGCGCGGATCACTTCGGTGTTGCCGGCTGCCGCCACTTCCATGTCCATCCCCGCACCGGCTTCGCCCAGCAGCATGCCGCTTTCATAGTCGACCAGCGCCACGGCCTGCGCGCCATCGATACCCATCAGTGCATTCAACGATTCATTCAATCCAGACACGTTGCACCCCTTGTCGGTGTAGGTTCGAGCCCCTCGTTCCCCTGCGGCCGGGCTCACGGTCCGCCGAGTTCGGCCAGGATCGCCTGGCCACATTCCCTGCTCTGCCACAGCACCTGGCCGATCACGCTGCGCTGGTCGCAGGCTGCCATCAGCAGCAGCGGCACACGCCCTTCACCGTGAATGGCCAGCATCAGCACCTTGCCGCCCGCGGCTTCCAGCATCAGCGTCTGCAGGTCTCCCAGGACCAGCTCGCGCCCTACCGCTGCCGCCAACCCCAGCATTGCGCTGGTCATCGCGGCCAGGCGTTCACCACGCCCTTCGGCGCCGGCGCTGACCAGCGCGAAGCCATCGACACTGGCCAGCACCACGGTGCGCACCCCTTCCACCCGGTGCTGCAGGTCCTGCAGCAACGGCTGCAGGCGTTCGCGCTGGCGTGCATCGGGCAGCAGTGCGGCCTGTCCGTCAGCCATGCGCGGTCACCAGCGCGTACGCTTCGATCTCGCTCATCAGCACATCCATCAGCAACAGCCCCTGTTCGCGGTCGCGCGCATCCAGCGGCAGCAGCGGCAGCGGTTGGCCGTCGATCTGCGCATGTGCTGCCCAGTGTTCCATCGTGGCCGCCGGTGCCTGGTCCAGATGGGTCACCGCCACCACCAGTGCCAGCGTCGGTCCGAACGGCCGCAGCACCTGCAGGTAGCCGTCCAGTTCGGCAGCCACGCCGGCACGCCGGCCATCCAGCAGCAGCACCGCGCCGCGCGCGCCCTGCAGCAGGATCGGCCACAGGAAATCAAAACGTTGCTGACCCGGCGTACCGTACAGGCGGAGACGCTCGCCATTGGGCAGATCGATGTCGGCGTAGTCGAGCGCCACCGTGGTCGATGCCTTGTCGGCGCCAAGCCGATCGCTGTTGGCGACGTCGGTGTCCACCACCGTGCCGGCGGCGATGCTGCGCACCAGCGTCGACTTGCCGCTGCCCATGCCACCCAGCACGACCACCTTGTGCTCACGCATTGCGTTCGCTCCCGCGCAGGTGGCGCCACAGCCGGGCCAACAGCCCGCTGTCGTTGCCCGTGCCGCGCATGACCGTCACCGTCGCCGCAGGCGCCGGTTGCAGCTGCGCATAGCCACACAGATAAGCGGCGTGCACGAAATCGCGTACTGCAGCCTGCGGAAGGTCGAGCAGCACGGCACACTCGTCCACCGTACAGGCGCGCTTGAGCAGCAGCGAGCACAGGCGGAAGCCATCGTGATCGTGGCCCAGTACGCGGAAGTCAGGCCAGCGCAGCAGTTTCACCGAGGCGACGCGCAGGCGCTCGTCCAGGGCCTGCCAATGCGGGCTGCGCTGCGCCCACTGCCACAGCAACGGGCGCAATGGCTGCCGGGTGCGATCTGCCGCCTGGGCCTGCAGCTGCGCTGCTGTCAGCGCATCGAGCCAGAGCTGTTCGAACCCCCGCGCAAGGCGTTCGACCAATGCCACGACGGGCTCGTGCAGTGCGATGGCCTGGTCCTGCTCCAGGTCCAGCAGCAGCAGGGGCGCAGCGGCATCCCCCAGCAGCGCGTATCCCTGCCGCAGTGGCAAGCGCTCGCGCAGCAGGCGGGTGATCGCGTGTGCACCATCGGCCAGGCGGATCGGCGCGGGCACGTGTGGAATTACGGGTTCCGGTGGGCGCTGCATGCCACGCAGTGCGCGGCCGATGGCGCCGTCATCGAGCACACGCTGCTGGCCATCGCCGTCGCGCAGCTGGCCACCGGGATCTTCGATCCAGCACTGCAGGCGGGGCCGCTGCTGGCGCATGCGCAGGGCCGCGTTGCGCAATGCGGGCGTATCGCGGATGACCAGCAGATCACAGTCGTCCAGATCCTGGCTGCGGCGGATCTGGCCGTCAGGCAGGGCCGAAGCGATGCGCAGGCGCCTGAGCAGGGCCTGCTCTCCCTGGATATCGGTTCCCACTACCAGCACGCGTGCCATCCGTGTTCCCCGTGCGACCGCCTCCCCGGCGATCTCGCGTCGCCAAGGCTAGGTCATCGCCCTCGGCGTCCGTCGTGATCGACCGCTCAGATTGACAGTGCCCGCGCGTACGCACGCATCGGTTCTGCGACGGCCATCGCGGGCAAGTTTCATGCCGTGTTGACGGCATTCCGACAGCTGACGGAAGTCACGTTTTCATCGCTTGGGGTCAGATCCCTTTTGCATGGCAAAAGGGGATCTGACCCCGGAGCCAAAAAGAAACCCGCGCCGAAGCGCGGGTTCCGGGGTCACGACCGAACGGCGATGAATCAACCGCGCAGCTGCTCCAGCGCGGCGTTGAAGGTCGCGCTCGGGCGCATCGCCTTGCTGGCCTTTTCCACGTCCGGACGGTAGTAGCCGCCGATGTCCACGGCCTTGCCCTGCACTGCGATCAGCTCTTCGACGATCTTATGCTCGTTGTCGGTCAGGGCCTTGGCCAGCGGGGCGAAGCGTGCCTTCAGTGCGGCGTCCTCGTCCTGCGCGGCCAGGGCCTGCGCCCAGTACAGCGCGATGTAGAAGTGGCTGCCACGGTTGTCGATGCCACCGAGCTTGCGCGAAGGCGACTTGTCGTTGTCCAGGAACTGGCCGTTGGCTTCGTCCAGCGCCTTGGCCAGTACACGGGCTGCTGCATTGTCGTAGCGGTTGCCCAGATGCTCCAGCGACGCTGCCAGCGCCAGGAACTCACCCAGCGAATCCCAACGCAGGTAGTCCTCTTCAACGAACTGCTGTACATGCTTGGGAGCCGAGCCGCCGGCACCGGTCTCGAACAGGCCACCACCGGCCATCAACGGCACGATCGACAGCATCTTGGCGCTGGTGCCCAGCTCCATGATCGGGAACAGGTCGGTCAGGTAGTCACGCAGCACGTTGCCGGTCACCGAGATGGTGTCTTCGCCCTTGCGGATGCGGGCCAGCGAGAACGCGGTGGCTTCCACCGGCGGCAGGATGCGGATGTCCAGGCCGGCGGTGTCGTGGTTCTTCAGGTACTGCTCGACCTTGGCAATGACCTGCGCGTCATGGGCGCGGGCAGCGTCCAGCCAGAACACGGCGGGGGTGCTGCTGAGGCGCGCGCGCTCGACCGCCAGCTTGACCCAGTCCTGGATCGGGGCGTCCTTGGTCTGGCACATGCGCCAGATGTCACCGGCCTCCACCGCGTGCTCGAACACCACGCTGCCCGCGTCATCGGTGACCTTGACCACGCCGTCGGCGGCGATCTGGAAGGTCTTGTCGTGCGAGCCGTACTCTTCGGCCTTCTGCGCCATCAGGCCGACGTTCGGCACCGAGCCCATGGTGGCCGGGTCGAAGGCGCCGTGCGCCTTGCAGTCGTCGATGACGGCCTGGTAGACGCCGGCATAGCAGCGGTCCGGGATGACCGCCTTGGTGTCCTGCAGCTTGCCTTCGGCATTCCACATCTTGCCGGAGTCGCGGATCATCGCCGGCATCGAGGCGTCGACGATCACGTCGCTCGGCACGTGCAGGTTGGTGATGCCCTTGTCCGAGTTGACCATCGCCAGGCCCGGGCGCTGCGCGTACTCGGCCTTCAGGTCGGCTTCGATGGCGGCGCGGGTGGCCTCCGGCAGCGACGGCAGGCGCGCGACCAGGTCTCCGATGCCGTTGTTGGCATCGAAACCGGCCTGCCGGATGGCGTCGGCGTGCTTGGCCAGCACGTCCTTGTAGAACTCTTCCACGACCACGCCGAACATGATCGGGTCGGAGACCTTCATCATGGTCGCCTTCAGGTGCAGCGAGAACAGCACGCCCTGGCTCTTGGCATCGGCGATCTGCGCGTCGATGAAGGCAGCCAGCGCCTTGCGGCTCATCACGGCGGCATCAACGATCTCACCGGCCTTGACCGCGGTCTTTTCCTTCAGCACGACGGTGCTGCCGTCATTGCCATGGAAGGTGATCTTCAGGGTGCCGGCGTTGGCGAGGGTTGCCGACTTTTCGCTGCCATAGAAGTCGCCCGCGTCCATGTGCGAGACGTGCGACTTCGAATCGGCGGACCAGGCGCCCATGCGATGCGGATGCTTGCGGGCATAGTTCTTCACCGACAGCGGCGCGCGACGGTCGGAGTTGCCTTCGCGCAGCACGGGATTCACCGCGCTGCCCTTGACCTTGTCGTAGCGCGCCTTGTAGTCGCGCTGCTGGTCGTCGGCCGGCGTTTCCGGGTAATCCGGCAACGGATAGCCCTGGCCCTGCAGCTCCTTGATGGCCGCCTTCAGCTGCGGCACCGAGGCGGAGATGTTGGGCAGCTTGATGATGTTGGCGTCCGGCGTGGTCGCCAGCTGGCCCAGCTCGGCCAGGTCGTCACTGACCTTCTGCTCCTCACCCAGCAGTTCCGGGAACTGCGAAAGAATGCGCCCGGACAGCGAGATGTCGCGGGTTTCCACCACGATGCCAGCGGTGGCGGTGTAGGCATCGACGATCGGCAGCAGCGACTGGGTGGCCAGGAACGGGGCTTCGTCGGTCAGCGTGTAGAGAATCTTGGACATGGGGGACTTGGACTCTGTAGCAGTGCTCAGGGAAAGCCCGGCGGCAGCGCCGGACCACGTGCAACCGTGTCTCGCGCGGGGCCTGGCCCCACGCTTTCCCCCGTCGCCGTCAGGGTGGGCGCGCGGCGGGGAAACCCCTGCATTGTCGCGTTTTCAGCCGCGCGGGGCAAAGCCGCGCCATACGCGCCGGTACTGCAACGCAGTGATTCACCCGGCTGGGGGTGTCACGCAAAAAAAAAGACGCAGCCTCGCGGCTGCGTCCATCGTGAGCCCTGCCGGGAGAGAGTCGGCAGGACTTACTTGACCTCGAACTCCTGCGGCGTTCCGGCCGCCTTACCATCAACCATGACTTCGGCGCGGTACTTGCCGGCCGGCCAGCCATTGGCATTCTTGAAGGTGATGTTGGTGGTCTCGGCACCGCTGGTGTTCAGCGTGGCATTCTGCTCGCCGGCGACCTGACCGTCCTGGAAGGTCAGCTTGGCGCCGACGTTGACGTTGTTGGCAGCACCGTCTGTGCGGACCGACACGATCACATCGTCCTTCGGCGCGAACAGTGCTGCCGGAGCGACGGACTTGTCCGCTGCCGCCGTCTTGCCGACGGAGACGGAGGAGACGGCTACTGCCGCCTCAGACATCGGCGGCGGCGCGCCGGTCATCGGTGCCGGGGCCGTTTCGGCCGGGGCGGTGGCAGCGGGCGCTGCATTGCTGTCGGTCGACTCTTCCTTCTTCTTGCAACCCACCAGGGCGACGCTGCCCAACAGGGCGGTCAGCAGGGCGGTCTGGAGCGGCGTGGTCTTGATCATTCGGTGTTCCTCCCAGGATTGTCGGATGGCGTGCGGGCGCGGCCGGCTTACTTCGGTGGCAGTTTCAGGGTCTGGCCAGGGAAAATCTTGTCCGGGTCATCGAGCACGTCCCGGTTGGCTTCGAAGATCTTCTTCCAGGCATTGGCATCGCCAAGATGCGCCTTGGCGATCTTCGACAGCGAGTCCCCCTTCTGCACGGTGTAGGTGCCGCCGCTGACCACCTCGGCGGTGCTGTCCACCGAGCCGCTGACGCCGGAGAAGTCCGCCTTCGGTGCCTGCTGGGCGGTACTGTCGACGCTGGCGCTGACGCCGGAGAAATCAGCTTTCTTCTCGGTACTCATCCACAACTCCCGTCTGCATGACTACGTGGTTCGCACGGTGCCATGGCGGTTGTTAAATGGGGATGGTGCAGATGTGAAGCCGCCCCCCGGGGGGGCTGAACAATCGGGAGATGGACACCCCCTGCCCGCTGCTCCACCGGTAGCGCCGGGCCATGCCCGGCGGCGGTGGCTGGGACCGCTGCGCTCGCCGGGCGTGGCCCGGCGCTACCCGCCACCGCCGGCGCGGGGTTGGTGGGCCCGCAGCGCTCGCCGGACGTGGCCCGGCGCTACCGTAACCGCCAGCGGCGGTTACTGGCGCAGCTCGCGGTAGGTCGCGGCCGGGGCAGCAATGCCGGGGCTGGCGCGCCATGGATTGATGTCGAGGCCGCCGCGACGCGTGTAGCGCGCTTCCACTTCCAGCCACTGCGGCCGGCAGCGCGCGGAGACCTCGCTGAAGATCCGCTCCACGCACTGCTCGTGGAATTCCGCGTGCTCGCGGTAGCTCACCAGATAGCGCAGCAGGCCGGCCCGGTCGATCTTCGGCCCCCGATAGCGCAGGCTGACCGTGGCCCAGTCCGGCTGGCCGGTAACCGGGCAGTTGGATTTCAGCAGCGCGGAGACCAACGTCTCCTCCACCGGCTGCGCAGCGTCGGCCGAGAGGAAGTCCGCCTGCGGGGGGCCGTAGCAGTCGATCTCCAGGTCCAGGCCGTCGATGGATTCGCCCAGCGGTACCGGGCGCAGTTCGGGCAGGCCGAACGCCACCTGCACGGGTGCGCCGGCACAGGCTGACAGATCGTCGACAAGACGCGCATGCAGTGCCTCGGCACTGTCGATGCGGGTGCTGTTGAGGGAATTCAGGTACAGCTTGAACGACTTCGATTCGATCAGGCACGGCGAGGTGCAGGGCACCTGCACGGTGGCGACGGCCACCTGCGGCTTGCCACGCGGGTCGAGCCAGCTCAGCTCGAACGCATGCCAGCGATCATGGCCGACGAACGGCAGCGCGGTGTCGTCGAGGCCGATCTCGGCGCGGGCGGCGCGGCGGGGGATGGGAAACAGCAGGCCGGGATCGTACTGCGACGGGTAACTGACCTCGCGACCGAGGCTGGAATCCTGGGGGGTGTTCATGGGGCCATTGTATCGCGACGGCGCTGGGCCTCCGGCCGGGCCGGCCAACGGCGGAGCCCCTCCGTGGTGGTTTTGTCGGTTGGTCGTGGAAGGCGGTCTATCGGCTTGGCCGGGTGGGTAGGCGGGTCGGGGGACGCCGTAAACCCGTCCTTGGGGGCTTGGCCGCGGCATCCATGCCGCGGACACCCCCGCCCCGCCTACCCACCCGGCCCCTGACAGTTCCCTGCACGCAGCCACCACCACGGGAAAGATCAGAAAAATCAAAATCAAAAGCCAATCCTTCAGACATTCCCGATGTCTGCCTGTGTCGACCAAGGTCGACACCTACCAACAGCCGCGTGAACCTGTCGGGGCCGGGGCGGTGTGGGCCTGCAGGACCGTTGGCGCCATGGATGGCGCCATCGAGCCCCCATGGACGGGTTTACGGCGTGTCCTGCAGGCCCACACCGCCCCGCCCAACCAACAGAAATCCAGCACCGCTTTTGCCGTTGACGTTGCCGTTGCTTCAGGGGTGCAGGGCTGCAAGCCCTGCCGGAAACCCTCACCCTGCCGGAGTGCCGGCACCGTGCAGGTAATCCAGGCTCACCTGCAGCAACGCACGCAGTCCCACGTCCAGCGCCTTCTCATCCAGCAGGAACTTCGGCGAATGATTGGCCGGTGCCGTCGCCGGATCGATGCCCACGCTGGTGGAGCCGACGAAGAAGAACATGCCCGGCACCTCCTTGGCATACAGCGAGAAGTCCTCCGCGCCCATCTGCAGGGGCGGTTCGTACACGTTGTCCTTGCCCACCACCGCCTGCAGGCTCGGCAGCATGCGCGCCGTCAGCGCCGGATCGTTGACCGTGGCTGGGTTGCCTTCTGATTCGTAGATGTCGGTGACCGCCTTTGCCCCGTGCGCGGCCGCAGTGTGCTCTGCGACGTTGCGCAGGTCGGCGAAGATCTGCTGGCGCATGCCCTCGTCGAACGTGCGGATGGTGCCGACCATCTCCACCTCGTCCGGAATGATGTTGTAGCGGATGCCGCCGTTGATCGCACCGAAGGTGAGCACCGCCGGCTGCTTGGACAGATTCGCGCGACGGCTGACGATGGTCTGCGCGGTACCGACCAGATCGGCCGTGGCAACGATCGGGTCGACACCGTTCCACGGCGCGGAGCCATGCGTCTGGCGACCGATCACCTTGATGCCGAAGCGGTCCGAGGCGGCCATCAGCGGACCGCCACGCACGGCGATCTGACCGGCCTGCACGCTGGAGAACACATGCAGGCCGAACACGGCTTCCGGCTTGAAGTCGGCGAACAGGCCCTCCTTCAGCATCAGCGCGGCACCGCCTTCTTCCGGCGGCGGCGCGCCCTCCTCTGCCGGCTGGAAGATCAGCATGACCTGACCCGGCAGGTCCTTCTTCATTGCCACCAGCGCCTCGGCCACACCCAGCAGGGTGGCGGTATGGGCATCATGGCCGCAGGCATGCATCACGCCCACCGTCTGCCCGCGGTACTGGTCGGTCGCCTTCGAGGCGAACGGCAGGCCGGTCTGTTCGGTCACCGGCAGCGCGTCCATGTCGGCGCGCAGGGCGATCTTCGGACCCGGCCTGCCGCCTTCGATGATCGCCACCACGCCATGATGGGCAATGCCGGTCTTCGGCTTCAGGCCCATTGCGCGCAGGTGCTTGGCGACCTCGGCCGAGGTCCGTACTTCGCGGTTGGACAGCTCCGGATGCTGGTGGAAATCACGGCGCCACTCCACCACTTTGGCCTGCAGCCGCTGTGCGGCCGCGGTCACCTCGGGGCGCTGCCCGTCCTGGGCATGGGCAAGGGCCGGCAGGGCCAGGATCAGGGCGGACAGCAGCAACGAACGGCGCATCTGGGTACTCCACGGCAGGGTTCTGCACCTGAATGTAGGGCAACGCTGCCTTTACGGGAACCTCCGCGGCCGGTCCCGGTCCTAGCGCCCGTCCCATCCGTCATGCAGGAAACGTGATGTGGCACAGGTATGCTTTGCGCATTGCCCACCGGGCCCCGCCCGTCCAGCCCTCTTGGAGTCCTTGAATGTCACGTGTTTGGAAGATCGTGCTGCTGGTCGTGGCGGTACTGGTGCTGGCCGTGGTGGGCCTGCGCGTGCTGGGCGGTGGCAAGGACAAGGCCGGCAGGCCCGGCGTCGCCGCCGGCCAAGGTGGCGATGACGCCGATGCCGCACCGGTACCGGTGACCGTGGTCGACGCCGTGCGCCAGGACGTGCCCGTCTACGCCAGTGCGCTCGGTACGGTCACCGCGATGAATACCGTCACGGTCAGCCCTCAGGTCGGCGGCCAGCTGATGAGCCTGAACTTCCGCGAAGGCCAGGAAGTGAAGCAGGGCGACGTGCTGGCGGTGATCGACCCACGTACCGCCCAGGCCAGCTATGACCAGGCCGCTGCCGCCAAGCGCCAGAACGAGGCGCTGCTGGCGACCGCGCGCTCCAACTACCAGCGCTCCAATGCCCCCGAGTACCGCCAGTACGTCGCCAAGACCGATCTGGATACACAACGCAACCAGGTGGCACAGTACGAAAGCGCAGTGGCCGCCAACGAGGCGAGCATGCGCTCGGCGCAGGTGCAGCTGCAGTACACCAAGGTCACTGCGCCGATCTCGGGCATCGCCGGCATCCGTGCAGTCGATGCCGGCAACGTGGTCAACGCGGGCACCGCCCTGGTCACCCTGACCCAGATCCACCCGATCCACGTGCTGTTCAACCTGCCCGAACGCCAGCTCGGCGATGTGCGCCAGGCACAGGCGGCCGGCAGCGTTCCGGTGGCCGCGCTGGACCGTGCCGATTCGCACGTGCTGTCCGGCGACGGCAAGCTCGATGTGGTCGACAACCTGATCAGCGCCGACAGCGGCACCTTCAAGGCACGCGCGGTGTTCGACAATGCGGACAACGGCCTGTGGCCGGGCCAGTTCGTCAATGTGCGCATGCAGCTGCGCACCATCGGCGGCGGCGTGGTGATTCCGACCCAGGCCGTGCTGCGTGGCCCGGACGGCGAGTATGTCTACGTCGTGCAGGGCGACAACACGGTGAAGATGCAGACCGTGCGCAGCGGCGTGGAAGTGGGCGACAGCCACGTGCAGATCGCCGAGGGCCTGAAGGGAGGCGAGCGGGTGGTCAGTGAAGGCCAGTTCCGCCTGAAGCCCGGCAGCAAGGTCAAGGCCCTGAAGCCCGGTGAGACCCCGGCTGCACCCACCGAGGCCGAATTGAAGGCCGCCGAACAGAAGAGTGGCGGCGCAGGCCGCCGCGGTGGTGGCCCGCGCTGAGCGCAGGCCACCGATTCCTTTCGCGCCGGCATCGACGCCGGCGCTGCCATTGAAGCGCCAGCAAGGATCAGTCCGTGGGTTTTTCGACGATCTTCATCCGCCGCCCGATCGCCACCTCGCTGCTGATGGCGGGCCTGTTGCTGCTGGGCATTCTCGGTTATCGCAAGCTGCCGGTGTCGGCACTGCCGGAAATCGATGCGCCCAGCCTGGTGGTCACCACCCAGTACCCGGGTGCCAATGCCACCACGATGGCCTCGCTGGTCACCACCCCGCTGGAGCGGCAGTTCGGCCAGATCTCCGGCCTGGACCTGATGACGTCCGATTCGTCGGCCGGGCTGTCGACGATCATCCTGCAGTTCTCGATGGACCGCGACATCGATATCGCCGCGCAGGACGTGCAGGCGGCGATCCGCCAGGCCACCCTGCCCTCGTCGCTGCCCTACCAGCCGGTCTACAACCGGGTGAACCCCGCCGATGCGGCCATCGTCACCCTGAAGCTCACCTCGGACACGCGCCCGCTGCGGGAGGTCAACAACTACGCCGATTCGATCCTGGCCCAGCGCCTGTCGCAGGTGCAGGGCGTGGGCTTGGTGTCGATCGCCGGCAATGTCCGCCCGGCGGTGCGCATCCAGGTCAATCCGGCGCAGCTGTCGAACATGGGCCTGACCCTGGAAGAACTGCGCAGCGCGCTCACCCAGGCCAACGTCAATGCGCCGAAGGGCTCGCTGAACGGCAAGACGCAGTCCTATAGCATCGGCACCAATGACCAGCTGTCCAGTGCCGCCGAATACCGCGACACCATCATCAGCTACAAGAACGGCCGCCCGGTGCGGCTGTCGGACGTGGCCGCGGTGGTGGACGGCGTGGAGAACGACCAGCTGGCCGCATGGGCCGACGGCAAGCCGGCTGTCCTTCTCGAAGTGCGCCGCCAGCCGGGCGCCAACATCGTGCAGACCGTCGAGCGCATCCGCGCGATCCTGCCGCAGTTGCAGGGCGTGCTGCCGGCCGACGTGCATCTGGAGATCTTCAACGACCGTACCGAGACCATCCGCGCCTCCGTGCACGAAGTGCAGTTCACCCTGGTACTGACCATCGGCCTGGTCGTGGCGGTGATCTTCGTGTTCCTGCGCCGCCTGTGGGCCACGATCATTCCTTCGGTGGCGGTACCGTTGTCGCTGGCCGGCACGTTCGCGGTGATGGCGTTCACCGGCATGTCGCTGGACAACCTTTCGCTGATGGCACTGGTGGTCGCCACCGGCTTCGTTGTCGACGATGCCATCGTCATGATCGAGAACATCGTCCGTTACATCGAGCAGGGCAAGAGCGGCAAGGAAGCGGCCGAGATCGGTGCGCGCCAGATCGGCTTCACCGTGCTGTCGCTGACGGTATCGCTGGTGGCAGTGTTCCTGCCGCTGCTGCTGATGCCCGGCGTCACCGGCCGCCTGTTCCATGAGTTCGCCTGGGTGCTGAGCATCGCGGTCGTGCTGTCGATGCTGATCTCGCTGACGCTCACCCCGATGATGTGCGCCTACCTGCTCAAGCCCGACGCGCTGCCGGAAGGCGAGGACGCGCATGAACGGGCGCACGCGGCCGGCAAGCAGACCGTGTGGAGCCGCACCGTCGGCCTGTATGAGCGCAGCCTGGACTGGGTGCTGGACCACCAGCGCCTGACCCTGGCCGTGGCCGGCGGCGCCCTTGTGCTGACCGTTCTGCTGTACGTGTTGATTCCCAAGGGCCTGCTGCCCGAGCAGGACACCGGCCTGATCACCGGCGTGGTGCAGGCCGACCAGAACATCGCGTTCCCGCAGATGGAGCAGCGCACCAGGCAGGTGGCCGAAGCGCTGCGCAAGGATCCGGATGTGACTGGCGTGTCGGCTTTCATCGGCGCTGGCAGCATGAACCCCACGCTCAACCAGGGCCAGTTGTCGATCGTGCTGAAGGAGCGCAGCCAGCGTGATGGGCTGGACCGGATCCTGCCGCGCCTGCAGGAGGCCGTCGCCGGGATTCCCGGCGTAGCGTTGTATCTGAAGCCGGTGCAGGACGTCACCCTCGACACCCGCGTGGCCGCGACCGAGTACCAGTACTCCCTGTCGGACGTGGACGCGGCCACCGTCGCCACCCAGGCCACGCGCCTGACCGAGGCCCTGCGCCAGCGGCCGGAGCTGGCCGACGTGGACAACAACCTGTCCAACCAGGGCCGTGCCCTGCAGCTGACGATCGATCGTGACAAGGCCAGCGTGCTGGGCGTGCCGATGCAGACCATCGACGACACGCTCTACGATGCGTTCGGCCAGCGCCAGATCTCGACCATCTTCACCGAGCTCAACCAGTACCGCGTGGTGCTGGAAGTGGCACCGGAGTTCCGCACCAGCACCGCGCTGATGGAGCAGCTGGCGGTGGCCTCCAACGGTGCTGGCGCGCTGACCGGCACCAACGCCACCAGCTTCGGCCAGGTCACCTCCTCCAACTCCTCCACGGCCACCGGCATCGGCGCGCAGAACACCGGCATCACGGTCGGTGCCGGCAACATCATTCCGTTGTCGGCGCTGGCCGAAGGCCAGGTGACCAGCGCGCCGCTGGTGGTCAGCCACCAGCAGCAGCTGCCTGCCGTGACCGTCTCGTTCAACGTCGCGCCGGGCTATTCGCTGTCCGAAGCGGTACGCGCGATCCAGGAGACCAAGGACAGTCTGGACATGCCGGCGCACCTGCATGCCGAGTTCATCGGCAAGGCCGCCGAGTTCACCGGCAGCCAGACCGATGTGGTGTGGCTGCTGCTGGCCTCGCTGGTGGTCATCTACATCGTGCTGGGCGTGCTGTACGAGAGCTACATCCATCCGATCACGATCATCTCGACCCTGCCGCCGGCAGGCGTCGGCGCGCTGCTGGCGCTGATGCTGTGTGGCCTGAGCCTGTCGGTGGACGGCATCGTCGGCATCGTGCTGCTGATCGGCATCGTCAAGAAGAACGGCATCATGATGGTGGACTTCGCGATCGAAGCACGCCGCGCCGGTGCCAACGCGCATGAAGCGATCCGCCGCGCCTGCCTGCTGCGCTTCCGCCCGATCATGATGACCACGGCTGCGGCCATGCTCGGCGCGCTGCCACTCGCGCTGGGTACCGGCATCGGCTCGGAACTGCGCCGTCCGCTGGGCATCGCCATCGTCGGCGGCCTGCTGCTATCGCAGCTGGTGACGCTGTACACCACGCCGGTGATCTACCTGTACATGGAGCGCTTCTCCGAGTGGCTGGCGCGCCGCCGCGAGCAACGCGCACTGCGCGAGGGCACGCTGCAGGAGCCGCAGGCATGACCCCTGCCCCGCTGCTGCGGGGGGCCGCGCGATGAACCTGTCCGGCCCCTTCATCCGCCGCCCGATCGGTACCGCCCTGCTGGCCATCGGCCTGTTCATGGTGGGCCTGATCTGCTACCTGAGGCTGGGTGTTTCGGCACTGCCGAACATCCAGATTCCGGTGATCTTCGTGCACGCCAGCCAGGCCGGTGCCGACGCGGCGACGATGGCCTCCACGGTCACCGCACCACTGGAGCGTCATCTGGGCCAGCTGCCGGGCATCGACCGCATGCGCTCGTCGAGCTCGGAAGGCAGCTCGCTGGTGTTCATGATCTTCCAGAGCGACCGTGACATCGATTCGGCGGCGCTGGACGTGCAGACCGCGATCAATTCCGCGCAGGCCGATCTGCCCTCGGGCATGGGCTCGCCGATGTACCAGAAGGCGAATCCGAACGACGACCCGGTGATCGCCATCGCACTGACCTCGCAGACGCAGTCGGCCGATGAGCTGTACAACGTGGCCGACTCGCTGCTGGCCCAGCGCATCCGCCAGATCAGCGGCGTGGCCTCCGTGGACATCGCCGGCGCGTCGACGCCGGCAGTGCGCGTGGACGTGAACCTGCGGCTGATGAACGCGCTGGGCCTGACCGCCGACGACCTGCGCAACGCGGTGCGCGCGGCCAATGTGACCTCGCCGACCGGCTTCCTCAGCGATGGCAACTCCACCACCGCGATCATCACCAACGATTCGGTGGCCCGCGCTGCGGACTTCGCCAACCTGGTGGTGAAGACCGAAGGCGACGGCCGGGTGATCCGCCTGAAGGACGTCGCCAACGTCTACGACGGCCAGCAGGACGCCTACCAGGCGGCATGGTTCGACCACAAGCCCGCGGTGGTCATGTATGTGTTCACCCGCGCCGGCGCCAACATCGTGGAGACCGTCGACCGGGTGAAGGCGCAGATCCCGACGCTGCGTGACTACCTGCAGCCGGGCACCACGATGACGCCATACTTCGACCGCACGCCGACGATCCGCTCGTCGCTGCACGAAGTGCAGATCACCCTGCTGATCAGCCTGGCGATGGTGGTGCTGACCATGGCGCTGTTCCTGCGCCGGCTCGCCCCGACCCTGATCGCGGCCGTGACGGTGCCGCTGTCGCTGGCCGGCGCCGCACTGGTGATGTATGCGCTGGGCTTCACCCTGAACAACCTGAGCCTGCTGGCGCTGGTGATCGCGATCGGCTTCGTGGTGGACGATGCGATCGTGGTGATCGAGAACATCATGCGCCACCTCGACGAAGGCATGCCGCGCCTGCAGGCGGCGTTCACAGGCGCACGCGAGATCGGCTTCACGATCGTCTCGATTACCGCCTCGCTGGTTGCGGTGTTCATCCCGCTGCTGTTCGCCAGCGGCATGATGGGCGCGTTCTTCCGTGAGTTCACCGTCACCCTGGTGGCGGCGATCGTGGTCTCGATGATCGTCTCGCTGACGCTGACGCCGGCGCTGTGCAGCCGGTTCCTCAG
Organism: Stenotrophomonas sp. TWI169; assembly: GCF_039674705.1. Taxonomy (NCBI): domain Bacteria; kingdom Pseudomonadati; phylum Pseudomonadota; class Gammaproteobacteria; order Lysobacterales; family Lysobacteraceae; genus Stenotrophomonas; species Stenotrophomonas sp. TWI169. The sequence goes on from NZ_JBDJOB010000003.1 coordinate 184,931, forward strand.
TGCGCACGACCATCGCGCGGCACCCTCGCGCCTGGGCCGCTGGCTGGACGCCGGCCACGAACGCATGCTGCGCATCTACACGGTGTTCCTCGATTTCTCCCTGCGCCACGCGTTGCTGCTCTCGCTCACGCCGCTGATCCTGATCGGCGTGACCGTCTTCCTGTTCGGCGCGGTGAAGAAGGGAGCCTTCCCGCCACAGGACACCGGGCTCATCTGGGGCCGCGCCAACTCCAGCGCGACCGTGTCCTTCGAGGACATGGTCAACCGCCAGCGCCGCATCACCGACATGCTGATGGCCGACCCGGCGGTGAAGACCGTCGGCGTGCGCCTGGGCAGTGGCCGCCAGGGTTCCAGCGCGCAGTTCAATGTCGAACTGAAGTCACGCAAGGAAGGCCGCCGCGAGACCACCGCGCATGCACTGGCGCGACTGAGCGCCAAGGCCGACCGCTATCCCGACCTGCAGCTGCGGCTGCGCGCCATCCAGGATCTGCCCAGCAACGACGGCGGCGGCTCCAGCCAGGGCGCGCAGTACCGCATCTCGCTGCAGGGCAACGATCTGGCGGCGCTGCAGGAGTGGTTGCCGAAGCTGCAGGCGGAACTGAAGAAGAACCCCAAGCTGCGCGATGTCGGCACCGACGTGGACAACGCCGGCCTGCGCCAGAACATCGTGATCGACCGCGCCAAGGCCGCGCGACTGGGCGTCTCGGTCGGTGCCATCGACGGTGCGCTGTACGGTGCATTCGGCCAGCGCCAGATCTCGACGATCTACTCGGACATCAACCAGTACAGCGTCGTGGTCAATGCCCTGCCTTCGCAGACGGCGACCCCCACCGCACTGGACGAGGTCCATGTGCGCGCAGGCAATGGCGAGATGGTGCCGATCACTGCGGTGGCCACCCAGGTATCGGGGCTGGCGCCTTCGCAGATCACGCATGAGAACCAGTACACGACGATGGACCTGAGCTACAACCTCGCCCCCGGCGTCAGCATGGGCGAGGCAAAGGCGATCATCGATGCGACCGTGGCCGGCATGCGCATGCCGGGCGACATCCGCCTGGCCGACGATGCGGGCTTTGGCTTCAATTCCGATCCCAGCGACATGCTGATCCTGGTATTGGCGGCGATCCTGACCGTGTACCTGGTGCTGGGCATGCTGTACGAAAGCCTGATCCATCCGGTGACGATCCTGTCCACGCTGCCGGCGGCAGGCGTAGGCGCGCTGCTGGCCCTGTTCGGTACCAACACCGAGCTGTCGGTCATCTCGATGATCGCGCTGGTGCTGCTGATCGGCATCGTCAAGAAGAACGCGATCATGATGATCGACTTCGCGCTGGTGGCGCAGCGCGAGCACGGACTGACCCCGCGCGAGGCCGCACGCGAGGCCAGCATCGTCCGCTTCCGGCCGATCATGATGACCACGATGGTGGCCATCCTGGCTGCGGTTCCGCTGGCAATCGGCCTGGGCGAAGGGTCGGAGCTGCGCCGGCCGCTGGGCATCGCGATGATCGGTGGCCTGCTGTTCTCGCAGAGTCTGACCCTGCTCAGCACGCCGGCCCTGTACGTGATCTTCTCCTGCCTGGCCGAGCGTTGGCGGGCGCGGCGCGCGCGCAGGCGCGAGGCGAAACTGCTCAAGCGCGCGCAGCGCGCCTAGCCTCGGTAGCGCCGGGCCACGCCCGGCGCGCCGCTACCACCCGGGCGACGCTCACGGTTTGACGCGCTGTAACGAAAAGAGAACAATTCGCAACCAGCCATGGTCCTGCGCCCCTGCGGCGCCCCGCTCCCAGTTCACGGACAGCCTGCGTGATCCCAGCCACTGCCTCTTCCCCCAACCATGGGTGGATGGCCTGTGGCCGTCCGCCGAGGAATCCGATCGATGCCTTCGTTCCGCACCCCGCGCCTGGCCCTGCTGGCCGCCGCCCTGTCCACCGCCTGCGCAGCCCATGCGCAAGCCCCGGCTGATGCCCGCAGCGCCACCGACCTGGACGCCATCAAGGTGGTCGGCGAACGCACCCACACCGAAGCCGGCGCGCTGGGTGACCGTGCCCTGCGCGATACCCCGTTCGCCATTACTGCGGTCGGCCGCGAACAGCTCGAGCAGCGCCAGGTCGTATCGCTGGGCGAAGCCTTCCTGTTCGATCCATCGGTCACCACCCAGGTAAGCGCCTACGCCAGCGGCTGGAGCTCGCCCATCCGCAACCGCGGCATCGATCTGAACTACGACAGCTACCGCGTGAACGGTCTGCAGGTGTCCTCGTGGGGCACCGAATGGCCGCTGGAAGTGATGGAACAGGTGGACCTGCTGAAGGGCCCCGGCGGCTTCCTGTACGGCTTCGGCGCGCCCGGCGGCATCGTCAACTACATCACCAAGAAGCCGACCGATACCCGCACCTTCTCGGCGCAGCTGGGCTGGCGCGAACAGGCCATCATCAGTGGTGGTGTCGATGCCGGTGGCCGCTTCGGCAACGAAGATATGTTCGGCTATCGCTTCAACGCGTATCAGGAGAAGGGCGAAACCTTCAACGGTGGCCATGTCGACCGCAAGGTCGGCGCGCTGTCGCTGGACGCGCGCCTGAGCGATGCGCTCACCTGGACCTTCGACGGCGTGTTCCAGTCGCGCGACCTGAGCGAAGAGTCGCCGCAGTACTACTTCATCGGCATGACCTCGCTGCCGCGGCCGATTGCCGGCGACGTCGACAACAGCGTGCCGGGCACCTACTACGATACCCGTTCCAGCCTGCTGTCCACGGCGTTCACCTGGCAGATCAACAGCGGCTGGAAGGCCAGCCTGAGCTACGGCGTCACCACCTCCTGGAACGACGTCAACAAGATCTTCGCCTACATCGACGATCCGAACGGCGACTACAACGTGAATGTGTATGAGCTGGGCGGCAAGAGCCAATGGAAACTGGCGCAGGCGCTGGTGCAGGGCGGCTTCCGCACCGGCCCGCTGCAGCACCAGCTGGTGGCCGGCGTCAGCCACCAGACCGGGCTGGGCTGGGACCGCCCCTACGAGTGGAACACCATTGGTCGCGCCAACCTGTACCAGCGTTCGGCCATCCGCCACGACGCGGTGGGTTCGCGGGTGATGACCCGCGGCGATGAAACCGTGCAGCAGGCCGTATTCGCCAGCGATACCGTGGACTTCGGCGGGGGCTGGTCGGTGCTGGCCGGCTGGCGCTACAACGACTTCGAGACCAAGGGCCGTTACCACACCTACCCGGTCACCCCGACCTATGCGGTGATGTTCAAGCCCAGCGAGGCCGTGACCCTGTACGCCAGCTACATTGAATCGCTGGAAGCCGGCAGCCGCGTGGGCAACCCCTACATCAACGCCGGTGATGTGCTGGGTCCGACCATCAGCAAGCAGTACGAGGTCGGCGCCAAGGTAGAAGCCTCGCGCTGGAATGCGAACGTGGCCGCATTCCGCCTGGAACGCGGTGCCAACATCGACCAGCCCACCGACGCCGGCCTGCGCCTGGTGCAGGATGGCATCACCCTGTACGAAGGCGTGGAAGCCAGCGCCGACCTGCACCTGACCGATGCGCTGACCGTGGGTGGCGGCGTGACCTGGCTGGACCCGACCTACGACAGGCTGTCGCCCGACAATGCCGCGCAGGAAGGCAACCGCACCGTCGGCGCCGCGCGCTGGAGCGGTGTGCTGCATGCCAGCTACCAGCTGCCGTGGGTCGATGGACTGGAAACCTATGCTGCCGTGCGCTACTACGGCGATGTCTGGTACGACGCCGACAATACCCTGAAGCTGCCCGACTACACCCTGGTCAATGCCGGTGTGGGCTACCGCCTGATGGCGTCGGGGCACCCGGTCACCCTGCGCGCCAGCGTGGAGAACCTGGCCAATCGCAGGTACTGGTCGAACGCGGGCGTCGGCCTGCCGCGCACCTTCGCGGTGAGCGTGCGCTGGGAGATGTAACCCGGCTTGTGCGGGTGCGGACCGTGGGTCCGCACATTGAACACCGCACCCACGCGCACACCGCCATAATGGAGGCAATCCGCCGCCCGAGCCTGCATGTCCGCGTCCCATTCCCGCCTCAGCCGCCTGTGGGCACACGAGAAAGCCAGCTATGGCCTGCGCGTGTTCATCGCCCTGTCGGCTGCGATGGCCGTGTGCTGGCAGCTGGACGCGCTCCCCGCGCTGCCCGGGGCGTTCCTTGGCATCATCGCCAGCGCGATCGCCGAAACCGACGACAACTGGTGGGGCCGCACCAAGGCGGTGCTGCTGTCGCTGCTGTGCTTCTGCATCGCCGCCGCCTCGGTGATCGCGCTGTTCCCGTGGCCGTGGCTGTTCATCGGCGCACTGGCGTTGTCCACCTTCGGCCTGACCCTGCTGGGTGCTCTGGGCGAACGCTACGCCTCCATCGCCCAGGCCACGGTCACCCTGGCCATCTACACCATGATCGGGCTGGAACAGCATGGCGGCGCCGGAGATCTGCCACGTGCCTTGCATGCGGTCAGCCACCTGCTGGCCGGTGCGGTCTGGTATGGCCTGCTGTCCATCGTCTGGACCGCGCTGTTCGCCAACCGCCCGGTGCGCGAACGCGTGGCCCGTCTTTACCAGGAACTGGGCCGCTACCTGCAGCTGAAAGCCGCCTTGTTCGAGCCGGTGCGTGAGGCCGACCTGCAGCGCCGCCAGCTGGACCTGGCCGAACAGAACCGGCGTGTGGTGGGAGCCCTGAACGAAGCAAAGACGGCGATCCTTGCGCGCTTCGGCCGTTCCGGCCGGCCCGGGGTCAACTCCGGCCTGTACCTGCGCCTGTACTACATGGCGCAGGATTTCCACGAGCGCGCCAGCTCCTCGCACTATCCCTATGGCGCACTGGTGGATGCGTTCTTCCACAGCGACGTGCTGTACCGCTGCCAGCGCCTGCTCGATCTGCAGGGGCAGGCCTGCGCGCGTCTGGGCGAAGCCATCCGCCTGCGCCGCCCGTTCGTGTATGGCGAGAGCAACCAGCAGGCCGGACGCGACCTCGCCGACGCGCTGGCCTACCTGCGCGACCAGCAGCGTCCGCAATGGCAGCGCCTGCTCGGTTCGCTGGATCTGCTGGTGCACAACCTGCGCAGCATCGAGCGCCGGCTGCTCGACGCCGAACGCTCCGAGGCCAGCCTGGACAATGTCGACACGCGCCTGCGCGACAGCAACCCGCACACCCTGCGCGAGATGGGGGTACGGCTGCGCCAGCAGCTCACGCCCGGCTCGGTGCTGTTCCGCCATGGCCTGCGCATGGCGCTGGCGCTGATCGCCGGCTTCCTGGCGATCCGCCTGTTCAATGCCCAGAACGGTTCATGGGTGCTGTTGACCATCGTCTTCGTGTGCCGGCCGAACTTCGGCGCCACGCGCCAGCGCCTGGCACAGCGCATCGTCGGCACCCTGGCCGGCCTGGTATTGACCTGGGCGCTGCTGCAGCTGTTCCCACAGCTGCACGTGCAGCTGCTGATCGCCTTGCTGTCGGCGCTGCTGTTCTTCTTCACCCGCACCGATCGCTACCTGGTGGCCTCGGCCGCGATCACGGTGATGGCGCTGACCTGCTTCAACCTGATCGGCGATGGCTTCGTGCTGATCGTGCCGCGCATGGTGGATACGATCCTGGGCTGTGCGATCGCTGCCGCGGCCGCCTTCCTGATCCTGCCGGACTGGCAGGGACGTCAGCTGCATCGGGTCCTGTCACGGGTACTGGATACCGCCGCGCGTTACCTGGATGCGGTGCTGGGCCAGTACCGCAGTGGCATGCACGATGACCTGGCCTACCGCATCGCCCGCCGCGACATGCACAATGCCGACGCGGCGCTGTCCACTGCACTGTCGAACATGCTGCGCGAGCCCGGCCATGTACGCCGCAACCTGGATGCCGGCTTCCACTTCCTCGCGTTGTCCAACACCCTGCTCGGTCATCTGTCGGCACTGGGTGCCCACCGCGACCAGGTCGACAGCTACGCCGGCGACCCGCTGGCACTGGCCGCCGGCGACCGGGTGCGCAAGGCGCTGCAGCAGCTGGCCGGCGCGCTGGCCGCACGGCAGGCGGTCGCGGAGGATGACAATGATGCCGACCGCGCAGTCGCCGCGGAGCTGGAGCAGATCGAGGACGTGATGCCACCGAAGCTGCAGTTGATCCGCACCCAGATGGCATTGGTGCTGCGCCTGCTGCCGAAGCTGCGTGCCGCCGCCAACGAGGCCGTACGCAGCCTGACCTGACCGCCACCCGGCAGCACTGGATCCGGGCCCGGCCGGCGGGCAGGAATGCTAGGCTGCGCCGGTCAAGGAGATTCCATGTCCGGTCACAACCAGTTCGCCCTGCTGCGCCAGCGCCGCTTCCTGCCGTTCTTCATCGTGCAGGCGCTGGGCGCTTTCAACGACAACGTATACCGGCAGGCCATCATCGGCCTGCTGTTCTACCTGGGCGTGTCCGAAGAGCAGCGTTCGCTGTACACCACGCTGGCGCCAGCGATCTTCATTCTTCCCTATTTCCTGTTCTCGGCATTGGCCGGGCAGATCGCCGACAAACTGGAGAAGTCGCGGCTGATCGTGATCACCACCACGATGGAGATCGTGATCATGTCGTTGGCAGCGATCGGCTTCCTCACCGAGAACCTGCCGTTCCTGCTGGTGGCGCTGTTCTGCACGGGCATGCAGTCGACCCTGTTCGGTCCGGTGAAGTACTCGGTGCTGCCCTCGGTACTCAAACCCGAGGAGCTGACCGGTGGCAACGGGCTGGTGGAGATGGGCACATCGATCTCGATCCTGTCAGGGATGATCATCGGCGGCGCCGTGTTCCTGCTGGCCGGCAGCCACGGGCCCGTGTTCGCGGCATCGCTGGTCATCGCTTTGGCGGTCTGCGGCAACATCGCGGCGCGATTGATTCCCAGGGTCGATGCCGGCGACCCGGGCCTGAAGATCAACTGGAACCCGCTGCCCGAGTCGCTGGTGGTGCTGCGCATGGCGCGCCAGCAGAAGGCGGTGCGCAACGCGATCCTGGGCGTGTCCTGGTTCTGGTTCGTCGGCACCGTGCTGACCTCGCAGCTGCCGAATTATGCGCTGGCCAACCTGGGCGGCGAACCCAAGCTGTACCTGCTGGCACTGGCGCTGTTTTCCATCGGCACCGGCGTTGGCTCGCTGCTGTGCGAGAGGCTGTCGGCGCGCACAGTGGAGATCGGCCTGGTGCCGCTGGGCGCGTTCGGCATGACCGCGTTCCTGCTCGATCTCTACTTCGCCCGCAGCGGCGAGGCCACCGTGCAGGGGCTGAGCATCACCCAGTTCCTGCAGCAGCCCGGCAGTGTGCGCATCGTCATCGACCTTGTCGGAATCGGCCTGTTCACCGGCATCTTCGTCGTTCCGCTGTTCGCCCTGATCCAGAGCCGCACGCCGAAGGCGCAGATGTCACGCGTGTTCGCCGCGTTGAACATCCAGAACTCCGGTTTCATCGTGTCCGCCGCACTGCTGTCGCTGGCCGCGCGCGAACTGCTGCACTGGAGCATCCCGCAGCTGTTCCTGGCGCTGGCGATCGCCAATGCCGTGGTGGCGATCTACATCTTCACCATCGTCCCCGAATTCCTGATGCGCTTCCTGAGCTGGGTGATGGTGCGCACCCTGTACCGGCTGCGCCCGCATGGCATCGAAGCCAATGTGCCGGATGAAGGCGCAGCACTGATCGTCTGCAATCATGTCAGCTACATGGATGCACTGATCCTGTCGGCGACGATTCCGCGCCCCGTACGCTTCGTCATGTACTACAGGATCTTCAACATCCCGGTGATGCGCTGGATCTTCCGCACCGCCAAGGCCATCCCGATTGCCGGGGCTCGCGAGGACGAGGCCTTGATGCAGCGCGCGTTCAAGGAGATCGATGCGGCGCTGGCCGAGGGTGAGCTGGTCTGCATCTTCCCGGAGGGAGCACTCACCCGCGATGGGCAGATGGCGCCGTTCAAGTCCGGCGTCGAGAAGATCCTCGAACGCCGGCCGGTGCCGGTGGTGCCGATGGCCCTGCGCGGGATGTGGTCGAGCATGTGGAGCCGGCGCGACAGCCGGCTTGGCCGCATGCGGGTTCCGCGCCGCTTCCGCGCCACCGTCGAGGTGGTGGCGGCGCCTGCCATCGATGGTCGCAGCACCGACGCGCCGGCACTGGAAGCCCAGGTCCGCGCCCTTCGCGGCGATCACGCCTGACGCAATCCCCCCGTTCGCGCGTAGCCGGCCCCCGCCCCCAGATACGCCAGCGTCAAGCGCCATGCCCGTCATTGCCGGGCTGAAAACGCATACATGCGACGCAGGTTGCGGTAGATTACGCACCCACAGGGGGGAGGTCCGGCCCGTTCACAACGGTCGGCCACCAAGGAATGGAGTCTCACGTTGAATCAACCGCCACCACTCGGCCGTCCGGTCTACATCCCCAACCATCTGGTGTGGGCGATCCTGACGACGCTGTTCTGCTGCCTGCCGTTGGGCGTGGTGTCGATCGTGTATGCCGCCCAGGTCGATGGCCGCCGCGCGGCCGGCGATCTGGCGGGAGCCTATAGCGCGTCACGCAAGGCGGGCTGGTGGGCGGCGGCTTCGGCCGCGGCCCTGCCGGTCCTGTTGCTGTTGTGGTTCGGGCTCTTCGGCGGCCTGGCCGCACTGGGCGCTCTTTCCGACCATTGATCCACCACCACCCATCAAGGAGCTTGAATCATGAACACCGCTACTCCGCAGGTCCCGAACAACCTGGTCTGGGCGATCCTGAGCACCCTGCTCTGCTGCCTGCCGGTCGGCATCGTGTCGATCGTCTATGCGGCACAGGTCAACGGCAAGCTGGCCGCTGGCGATATCGCCGGTGCCCAGGACTCGTCCGCCAAGGCCAAGAAGTGGGCCATCTGGTCGGCCATCGCCTGGGTCATCATGGTCGTGCTGTACGTGCTGTTCTTCGTCGTGCTCGGTGGCATCGGCGCGATGAGCAACGGCAGCTACTGAGGCCTGCGGACGGATCCGGCGGCGTCCGCGCCGGATCCGTCTTCGCCTGATCGTGTCCGCTCTTCCTTCCCGGCTCGCCCGCTGGGCACCCTTGCTGGCCTCCACCGGCCTGGCCGCTGGCGCGGCCGTGGTGCTGCGCAACGTCAATCCATACGTGGCCGGCAATCCCCTGCCGGGCTGCCCGCTGTACGCACTCACCGGCCTGTATTGCCCCGGCTGCGGCAGCACGCGCTGCCTTTACTCGCTGGTCCATTTCGATCTGGCCGGCGCGATGGCGATGAACCCGCTGCTGGTCATCAGCCTGCCCCTGCTGCTGCTGATGCTGCTGAACATCGCTGGCATCCGCCCGCGTGTGCTTGATCCGCTGATGCGGATTCTGGCCAATCCCATGTTCTGGCTGTGGCTGCTGCCCGGTTACGCACTGCTGCGCAACCTGCCGTGGGCACCGTTCACCGCACTGGCGCCGGTCTAGATTCCCACTTCGCGTCCAGGCGCGTCGCGACGCGTGCTGCGGTCAGGCCGCACGCGCCTGGCCAGCGGCTACGTCACCCAGCCGGCGATCACCAGCACGGCCAGCACCGCCAGCCACAGCAGCAGCATCCGCCACACCAGACTCATGGCATCGCGCAGGTCGGGCAGACGTTGCCAGACCGGCAGCAGGCCCGCCTCGGTGTAGTCATGCGCGTCCTCGCGCAGCTCGGCATTGACGCTGGCCCGCGCCACCGCACCCAGGAATCCGATGCCTCCGACCAGGCGCTCGCCATGCGCTTGCCGCCATGCCTTCCACGCCGTGTCGAAGTTGCCGACCAGTGCCATCGAGAACGCCATCAACTGTGCCACCGGCCATTCGATCCAGCCCAGCAGGCGCTGGGCCACTGCCAGCGGTTCCACCGGTACGCGTGCACGCATCGGGCTTTCGGACATCAGCGCCAGCAGGCGATAGCCCAGCGCGCCCACCGGGCCCAGCAGCAGGAACCAGAACAGCACCGCAAACCAGCGGCGCAGCGCATTGAGTACGGTCGCCTCCACCAGCGAGGGTACATCCTCGCGCAGGCTGCCACCGGCCGCCTGCAGATGGCGCACGGCTGCCTGCCGGGTCGGTGCGTCATCGGCATCGATGATCGCTTCGATGTCACGGTCCAGGTCGCGCGGCCCCCAGCACCAGGCCAGAACCGCCACGCCCAGCAGCAACGAGGGCAGCCCGAACAGCACGCCCCGCAGCAGCCAGGCCAGCAGCGCCATCAACACCAGCGGCGGCAGCAGCGCCAGCACCACGCCCATGGGGCCCTGCCAGGCCTTGCCGCCGTGCGCATCCAGCCAGCCCAGCCAGCGCCGGAAGCTGTCAAAGCGGCGCAGCGAGGCGGCAGCGGCCGGGGCGACATGGCCCAGGGCCAGTGCAACCAGCACGGCAGCCAGAGTGGTGAACATGGCAGGTCTCCCTACGAAACAAGGCGCTCGGCGTCGCTACCTTACCCGTCGCGACGCCGCCATCAGCGGTCTGCCGCACTGTAACCCGGGCCGTGTTCAGGTGGCGGCAATGGTCGCCGCCGTTCTGACAGGCCGGTGCGTTCTTCAACCCCGCTGTTGGCGATACCAGTGCTCGATCAGCCCCCGCGAAATCGAGATCGGCGGCGACAGGCGGATGCCCTGGCCATCATCTTCGACATCACGTGCCAGCGCCGCGCCCACCTCGTCGGCACTGAACCAGCGCGCATCCTCCAGTTCGCCATCCACGGTCGGCACATCGTCCTGCGCCTGCGCGCGGAACCCCACCATCAGCGCGCCCGGGAACGGCCAGGGCTGTGAACCGAGATACTGGCAGGCAGTGATGCGCACCCGGCTCTCCTCGTGCACTTCCCGCACCACGGTCTGTTCGAAGGTCTCGCCTGGTTCGACGAAACCCGCCAGTACCGAATAGCGGCGCGGCGCCCAGTTGGACTGCCGCCCCAGCAGCAACCGGCCCTGGTTTTCCACCGCGACGATCACCGCCGGGTCCACCCGGGGATAGTGTTCGGTCGCGCACTGCCCGCAGCGGCCAACGAAGCCACCGCGGGCAAAGGCCACCGCCCCCCCGCAGACGCCGCAGAAGCGCGTGCGCGAATGCCAGTAGGACATGCCGCGTGCGTAGCTGAAAGCGGTCGCATCGGCCACCGGCCACAGCAGTGCCGCCTGGCGCAGGTCGAGCCGGCCAGGCGCAGTGACGGCAACCGCGGACGCTTCCACCGAGAACCAAGCCTGCTCACCCCGCAGACCCAGGAAGATCGCGGCACCGGGGCCGCCCCCGATGTCGGCGCCGGTCAGCGCCAGTGGCTGGTCATCAGCACCGGTGAAGGCACTGCCGTCCTGGTCAAGCACGAGAACCCGCGCATCCGGCCACAGGCGTGCCAGCACATCGGCATCTTCGCGCAGGGCATCGGCGCGCTCCAGCGGTTCGCCAATGAAGGCGAAACCGGACAGCGGCGAAAGAATATTGGACATCCAGCAAGCCTGCCGCCATTCGATGCGGGTGGCAAGGTCGGCGCTGTGCGCATTCTGCTGTGAGGTGTGGAGACCGCTCGACACACCTGGCGCGGAGCGCAGGCCCCGCGCCCTGCAATCACATGCTGAAGCTGCTGCCGCAACCGCAGGTGGTCTTCGCGTTCGGATTGCGGATCACGAACTGCGCGCCGGTCAGGCTCTCGGTGTAATCCACTTCAGCCCCCATCAGGTACTGCAGGCTGAGCGGGTCGACCAGCAGGGTCACCCCGCTGGTCTGTACCGCCAGATCGTCCTCGGCACGGTTCTCGTCGAACTCGAAACCGTACTGGAAGCCCGAACAGCCGCCACCCTCGATATACACACGCAGCGCCAGATCGGGGTTGCCCTCTTCCTGGATCAACGACTTGACCTTGGAGGCCGCTGCTTCGGTGAAGTTCAGCGGCCGCTCCAGCGACTGGTAATCGGGCGCGGCCGCCGTGGGGGCGCCGGGCAGGGAGACTAGCGTGCTCATGGCATCAGCATGGGGGCACCGGCGGTGGCTTTCAAGCCATCGCTTCGGCCAGCTTGCGTCGGGCCGCGGTGTCGCCCTTGCCACTGGCGGGATCGCCGCTTTCGGGTGCAGGCAGGGCCGCCAGCGGTGCGCTGGCATGGATCAGGCGTCCATTCAGCTGGGCCCCGGCGTTCATCTCCACCACCTCGTAGTGGACATTGCCGTTGACCCGCGCGCTCGGGGTCAGTTCGACCTTTTCGGTGGCGTGGACATCCCCCTCCAGGCGGCCGCTGATGACCACCACCTGGGCACGGATCTCCCCTTCGATCACGCCATGCTCGGCGAGCGTCAGGGTCGCGGTGCTGGCGCCTTCGGCGGCGATCACCTTGCCATGGATGCGACCTTCCACGTACAGGCCACCACTGAACTCCACATCACCGCGGATCACCACCTGGTTGCCGATCAGGGCATCCACCACCAGCTGGCCGTCACGGTTGGATTTGCTGTTTCCGAACATCTGCCTACTCCCCTTTGCTGGCCGGCGCGCCGGCCTGTTTCCAGTCGAATACCTGGGTGGCGCCCCCCGCGCCACTCCCCAATGTCACCCGCACGCGTTGCGGAGTGAAGTCAGCCGGCAGCATCACGCTGCCGGTGAGCTGCTGGAAGTACCGGAACGAGTAGTCCTGTCCCGGCACCTTGCTGCGCTGGTGCAGATCATCCCAGCTGATCGTGGCCAGCTTGCCGTTCTTCACGCCTTCCACGGTGAAACGCATCTGCCCCTGGCTGATGGCCCCGCGGTTGAGATTCTGGGTCAGCACGGCGGTGTACTGCCAGGTGCCGGCCGATTCCGGGCTGAACTCGATCGAGTGGGTGTTCAGGCCCTTGCGCTGGCTGGTCGAGCCGACCAGGCGCTCATAGAAGGCGACGTCCGCGCGCAACCCGGCGATCTCTTCGTCGCGCTCGGCGAGCGAGGACTGCACTTCGTTGTTGGCGGCGCGGCTGATGCGGTCGGAGGCTTCCAGCGTGGCCTGCTTCTGGCGCAGTTCGGTCAGCTGCGCCTGCAGGCTCTCGGCACGCTTCTCGGCTGCCTGCAACCGTTGTCCCTGCTCGCCACGCGGCGCCCCCATCCAGCAGCCTCCGATCGTGGCCAGCACCAGGCTGAGCAGCCAGATGCCTCCAATCACCCACAGGCGACGGCGGTCCGCGGGCGGATGTGACGCGCCGGGCAGGCGGACCTGCACGCGCATGGGAGGACGGTTGGTCATGGGTAGATCCCGTGGCATCGCGGGCGCGACACCGGCACGGCCCGTGTGGCAAACGACGGGCTAGTGTATGACAGGATCGGCAGGATTCCTGCGCTGGAGGCGACCGAGGTCTGTGGCGTTCAGGCACGCCATCGTCGATAGTGTGGCCCCTCGCACAGTTCCGCCGTCGGAGCATCGCCATGACCGAAGCCCACCTGTTCGTGATCGGCATCCTGCTGGCCTGGCTGGCCGGCATCCGTGTCTACCTCACCGTCTTCGGTGTCGGCCTGGCCGGCCTGCTCGGCTGGGTCGACCTGCCGCCCGCCCTGCAGGCGACCGAGTCGTGGTGGGTGCTGGGTACCTCAGCGGCGCTGGCCGTGACCGAGTTCTTTGCCGACAAGATTCCCGGCGTGGATTCGGTCTGGGACCTGGTGCAGACCCTTGCCCGGGTCCCCGCCGGCGCCTTCCTCGCCGCCGCCACCCTGTCGCCGGATGGGCAGCTGGGTACCGGTGCGCTCGCTGCCGGCGCCGGCGTAGCCCTGGCCAGCCATGGCCTGAAGGCGGGCACCCGTGCCCTGCTCAACACCTCGCCGGAGCCGGCCAGCAACTGGGTCGCCTCGATCGCCGAAGACACCGTGGTGGTTGGCGGCCTGGCATTGGCCCTGGCACACCCCTGGATCGCGCTGGTCGTGGTGCTGGCATGCAGCCTGGCCGGCGCATTGCTGGTCTGGCTGGCATGGCGCGCTCTGTGGCGCGGCGTGCGTTGGCTTGCCCGTGCCGGCAACGGCACTGACCGGCAACAGCCACGCACCAGATGAACGCCGGGCGTGTCGCATAATGGCTGCGATCATCAGGAGCCCCCATGGCCGCAATTGAATCCCCCGCAGGCGTCCGCCCGGGTCGCGCTGAAACGCCACCGGCCGATCATTGGCAACGCTGGGCCACTGCGGTGGTGGACGCGGGTGCCTCCCCATCGGTTCCGTCCAGCGTCGCTGACAGTGGGCCTGCCTCCGGCGGTGCTCCACCGCCGCTGCCGGGCGTCACCTCACAGCCCGAGGCGGGCAACCACGACCCGGCACCGGCGCCGGCGGATTCACCCTACCGCGTGCTGATCGTCGAGGACGACCGTGCGCAGGCCCTGTTCGCGCAGAGCGTGCTGCACGGCGCCGGCATGCAGGCCATCGTGCTCAGCGATGCCGAAGGCGTCCAGCAGTCGATCAAGGACCATCGCCCTGACCTGATCCTGATGGACCTGCACCTGCCCGGCCTGGACGGCATGCGGCTGACGGCGATGATTCGCCAGCAGCCCGGCCTGCAGTTGCTGCCCATCGTGTTCCTCAGCGGCGATCCCGATCCGGAGCGCCAGTTCGAAGTGCTCGACAGCGGTGCCGACGACTACCTGAGCAAGCCGATCCGGCCGCGGCACCTGATCGCGGCGGTCGCCAACCGCATCCGCCGTGCCCGCGCGCAGGCGGCAACCTTGCCCGGCGCCTCCGGCACGCCGGCCACCAGCAATCCTGAAACCGGCCTGCCGACGCGCCATCATGTGCTGCAGCAGCTCAACGCCGCCCTGGCCCACCATGATCGTGGCGGCCTGTTCTTCATCGAGGTGGCCAGCGCGCTGGGCCTGCGCGAGCGCTATGGCTACGCTGCGTTCGAACGGCTGATGGTGCAGGCCGGACAGCGCTTGGCCGAAGCCGGCCATCCGCACCTGCTGGCGCGCCTGAACGACAACAGTTTCCTGCTGCTGGCGCGTGATGCCGATGAGGACAGGCTGGAGAGCGTGGCCGCCACCCTGCGCGAGCAGCTCTCTGCGAGGGCCTTCGTGATCCGCGATGACGAATCGGTGCACCTGCGTGGCGTGGTCGGCTATGCACCGCTGTCGCCCGGCTTCGAGGATGCCGCCAGTGCGCTGGAAGCCGTCGAGCGCACGACCCTGCAGGCGCGCCTGCTCAGTGCCGGCGTGGCCGGCCACGTGCATCGGCAGGCCATCAGCGAACAGGAGCATCTGGCCCTGCTGGAAGGCCAGCTGGAACTGGCTTACCAACCCATCGTCGCCGTCGCCGGTGGAGGCAGCGCGCAGTACCAGGTCCTGCTGCGGCTGCGCCAGGCCGACGGCACCGTGCTGACCGCCGGCCAGGTGATTCCGGCCGCCGAAGCCGCCGGCCGCATCGCCGACCTCGACCAGCAGGTGCTCGATCATGCGCTGGGCCTGCTGGATCTGTACCGGCATGCTACCCAGCCGCTCAATCTGTTCGTCTCGCAGTCGCTGCGTACCCTGCAGCGCGACGCCTTCGCCGACTGGCTGCTGGAGTCGCTGCAGCAGCGCGACCTGCCAGGCAGTGCGCTGGTCATCGACGTGCGCCTGCCTGATGCGCTGATCCACACCGTGCCGCTGCAGCAGTTCTGTCAGCGCATGGCGCAGGCCGGCGTGCGCTTCTGCCTGAGCCAGTTCGAGCCCGGCAACGATGCCGACGCGCTGCTGGGCCAGCTGCCGCTTTCGTTCGTACGCATGGCTGCACGGTTCTCCAGCAGCCACGCCAATCCAGGCACGCGCGAAGAACTGCGCAGGGCGATCGAGCGGGCGCACGGCGCCGGTCTGCAGATCATCGGGCAGCAGATCGAAGATCCGCAGGCAGCGGCCGCGATGTGGGTGGGAGGGGTCGACTACATCCAGGGCAACATGGTGCAGTCCGCCGGCAGCGACCTTAACTTCGACTTCCACAACGCGGTGCTCTGACATGCCGCTGTGGGCGGTGCTGCTGGTGGCCCTGGCCGTGGCGGCCATCGCGCTGCTGCTGGCGGGGCTGCGCCTGCGCACGCGCAGCCAGGCGCTGGCCGCACTGCAACGGGATCGT
Source organism: Stenotrophomonas sp. TWI169 (assembly GCF_039674705.1). Taxonomy (NCBI): domain Bacteria; kingdom Pseudomonadati; phylum Pseudomonadota; class Gammaproteobacteria; order Lysobacterales; family Lysobacteraceae; genus Stenotrophomonas; species Stenotrophomonas sp. TWI169. The sequence continues at coordinate 200,954 of NZ_JBDJOB010000003.1, forward strand.
GCCGCGCTGGCCAGCGAGCGCGACCAGCTGCGCCGCACCACCGAGCGTCAGGGCCAGCTCGAACAGCAGTTGCTGCAGGCCAAGCAGGCGGCCGAGGCGGCGGTGCTGGCCAAGGGCGAGTTCCTGGCCACGATGAGCCACGAGATCCGCACGCCGCTCAACGGCATCCTGCCGATGCTGGAGCTGATCGCGCGTGGCCCGCTGGGCGAGGATCAGCGGCAGATGCTGGCCACCGCATCGGCCAGCTCGCAGCAGCTGCTGCGTATCGTCGACGACATCCTCGATTACTCGCGGTTGGAAGCACAGGCACTGGAGCTGGAGATCACCAGCTTCAATCTGCGCGAGCTGCTCGACGCCGTGGTGCAGCTGATGCAGCGCGCTGCCGACGCCAAGGGACTGGCACTGGTGCTGCAACTGGATCCGACGGTCCGCCTTCCCGTGCGCGGCGATCCGGTGCGCCTGCGGCAGGTGCTGAGCAACCTTCTGGCCAATGCCATCAAGTTCACGGCACGCGGCCAGGTGCAGCTGCGCGTGCAACGGCTGGGCGAAGGTCCGGCCCAGCACCAGTTGCGCTTCGAAGTGATCGACACCGGCATCGGCATCGACGAGGCCCAGCAGGCACGCCTGTTCCAGTCCTTCAGCCAGGCCGATGCGTCAACCACCCGCATCTATGGTGGCACCGGCCTGGGCCTGGCCATCTGCAAACGCATCATCGACCTGATGCACGGCCACATCGGCGTCCAGTCGACCCCCGGCCAGGGCGCCCGCTTCTGGTTCGAGATTCCGTTGTTGAAGGTTCCCGGCGACCTGCCGGCGATGGCACGCCCACCGGCCACCCTGCTGCTGTTCAGTGCCGACAGCCACCTGCAGGCGCGCATCGAACGCATTGCCGCCCATCACGAGCTGCAGGTGCAGGTCATGGACGGGATGGACGCGCTGGCCGAGCGGCTGCGAGCCGTGCCCCGCCCCGGGCACGCTGCGCCGGCCTGGCTGCTGATCGATGCGCCTGCGCGCCGCAGCGGCGGAACCCGCCTGCGGCAGGCGCTGGCTGCGCGCGGTGAGGACGACACGCTGCAGGTGCTGTGGCTGCAGGACGAGCCGCTGCCCGCGCAGGAGCGCCATCGCCAGCTGCCGGTCGCCTTCGAGGATGCCGCCCTGCACGCCCTGCTTGCCACGCCCACCGCCAGCGCGCGCCCGTCCGCCTGGCTGGCTGCCGCCGAAGAGGGCCAGGCACCGGCTGCCCTGCCAGCGCTCGGTCTACGCGTGCTGCTGGTGGAGGACAACACGGTCAACCGCATGGTGGCCGAACACCTGCTGCGGGTATTCCAGTGCGAGGTCCGCAACGCCGCCGATGGCGAGCAGGCACTGGTCGCGCTGCGCGAAGGCGGTGTGGACGTAGTGCTGATGGACTGCCAGATGCCGGTGCTGGACGGTTACGCCGCGACGCGCCAGTGGCGCGAGGAAGAGATCGCAGCCGGAAGCCGGCGCCTGCCGATCATCGCCATGACCGCCAATGCCATGGCCGGTGATCGCGAACGCTGCCTGCGAGCAGGCATGGACGATTACCTGTCCAAACCGATCGCGCGCGACACGCTGCACGCGCTGCTGCTGCGCTGGGGCCCCAAAGCCCTCCCCACGCCGGCAGTTCCGGCGGCGGCAGCGAAGGCCGGTCCAGAACCTGTCGCCCACCCGGTTCTGGACCGGAACGTGCTGGACGAGCTGCAGGCGGTCATCGGTGATGCCGCCACGCAGATCGTATCGGTGTACCTGGAAGACGCACCGGCGATGGTGCAGGCGCTGCAGCAGGCGGCGCAGGACCACGATGGCCAGCGCCTGCAGGCAGTCGCGCACAGCCTGAAGTCCTCCAGCGCGAATGTCGGCGCGATGTCGCTGTCGGCGGTCGCACAGCGGATCGAGCACGAGGCCCGCGCCGGCAGTCTGCAGCGCCCCGCCGTTGCGGTTGCGCTGCTGGTGGCCGAATTCGCCCGGGCACGGGTGGCGCTGGGCGGGTACCTGGCACAGCATCGCGCCGGCCAGGCGGGCTGACTCACTCTTCGAGCTTGCTCAGCAGGTACTTCGGTTCGCCGATGCGCTCGATCAGGTCCAGCTGCGTTTCCAGCCAGTCGATATGCTCTTCCTCCGAATCGAGGATCTTCACGAACAGCTGGCGGCTCACATAGTCGCCGACCGAATCGGCATAGGCCACCGCCTCGCGCAGGGTGACCACGCCATCACGCTCGAGCGAGAGGTCACACTGCAGGATCTCGGTCGGGTTCTCGCCGATGCGCAGCTTGCCCAGCGCCTGGAAGTTCGGCAGTCCTTCAAGGAACAGGATGCGGTCGGCGAGCATGTCGGCATGCTTCATCTCGTCGATCGATTCCTTGTACTCATGCTCGGCGAGTTCCTTGATGCCCCAGTTCTTCAGCATCTTGGCGTGCAGGAAATACTGGTTGATCGCGGTCAGCTCGTTGTAGAGGACCTTGTTGAGGAATTCGATGACCTTGGTGTCGCCCTTCATGGGGATACTCCTGCACGCTGAAAACGCAGGCACTTTACCGCCTTGCGTGCGGCCGTGAAGGAACGCGAATCGTGCGCATTGGCCTGTGCGGCCACACGTGAAGGATGCGAAGGCGCGGCATCAACGCGCCGCGGAAAAGACAGTCAGGCGACCTGGGCCAGACCGAGTACCGGCAGCGGCAGATCGTGGGTGGCGCGTGCCTTGGCCAGCAGCTCGCCGGCCATGTCCAGGCAGGACCCGCAGGTCGCGCCGCATCCGGTGCGCATGGTCAGCTCGGCCACCGATGTCACGCCATGGCCGGCGGCTTCGCGGATCTGGTGGTCGGTGACTCCGTTGCAGATGCAGACGTACACAGGCGGGAACCGGGCTGACAGGCCAGAAGCGGCCTGGTCGCTATTCCAATGGAAACGAGAATGGTTGTCAATCAGAGACCTGAACCATTCTCGATACCGTTCAGGCGGTCAGCTCGTCGGTCCTTCCTGCGCCTTTTTTGGCCAGTAGCCCCTGCTGCGCGGCCGCTTGCGCGGACGGTCGTGGCCCGCGGTGTTGCCGGGCATCCACGCTTCCGCTGCGCTCTTCGGCATGGCAGTGACGCCCTGCCCCGCCACCCCGCGCGCCAACGGCGCCAGGTGCCGCAGCGCGCGCGCGTAGACGCCGCGCTTGAACATCACCACATGCTCCACCGGGTACCAGAAATCCACCCAGCGCCAGTGGTCGAACTCCGGCGAATCGGTATGGTCCAGGCACACATGGGATTCGTCACCGGTCAGGCGCAGCAGGAACCAGACCTGCTTCTGGCCGATGCAGACCTGCCGTTCATTGCGGCGGACCGCCCGCGCCGGCAGCTTGTAGCGCAGCCAGCCGGGCGTTGCCCCCAGCACTTCCACGTGCTCAGGCAGCAGGCCGGTCTCTTCCTGCAGTTCGCGATACATGGCCTCGACGGGCGTCTCGTCGGTGTTCATCCCACCCTGCGGGAACTGCCAGCCATCCCGGCGCACGCGTCGTGCCCAGAACACCTGCCCGTCCTGCCGCATCAGCACGATGCCGACGTTCGGTCGATAGCCGTCCGGATCGATCACGATGCGGACTCCTAAAAAAATCTACTGGTCAGGACTATCCCACGCCGCCTGTCAGGCGACAAGCGCGGCACAAATGTGTTGACAGTCCCACGGCGTATCAGCAGAATAGCGGGCTCACCAAGGCTATGTAGCTCAGCCGGTTAGAGCACAGCACTCATAATGCTGGGGTCGGTGGTTCGAGTCCACCCATAGCCACCATGCTGAAGTTGTTTTTCAGCGTGAAAAGTGAGAAAATAGTTACACGATACATTGCCCCGTCGCCAAGCGGTAAGGCACCTGACTCTGACTCAGGCATTCGGTGGTTCGAATCCATCCGGGGCAGCCAAATTGAACGCAGAAGGCCAGATCGAAAGATCTGGCCTTCTGCGTTTCTGGGCTCCGCGGGGGCTCCCCTCCAGAGAGAACCCCGGGGTTGTTCGCAGGAATGGGCCCTGACCCCACCCTCTCCAATGCACAACCCCGAAACGGCAAAAGCCCGGCGGAAGCCGGGCTTTTGCTTTTCCAACCAGCGGGCTCCCGGAGGAGCCCAGCCAGGCGCAGTGGATCAGCGCTTGGAGAACTGGGTGGCGCGACGGGCCTTGTGCAGACCGACCTTCTTACGCTCGACTTCACGGGCGTCACGGGTCATGAAGCCAGCCTTGCGCAGCTCGGACTTCAGGGTTTCGTCATACTCGACCAGCGCACGGGCGATGCCCAGACGGATCGCACCGGCCTGGCCGGTGGTGCCGCCGCCGGTGGCGGTGACCAGGATGTCGAAGCTTTCGGTGTTCTTGGTCAGCTCGAGCGGCTGGCGCACGATCATGCGCGCGGTCTCACGACCGAAGAACTCGTCCAGCGGACGGCCATTGACGGTGATGTTGCCCGAACCCTTGCGCAGGAACACGCGAGCGGTGGAGGACTTGCGGCGGCCAGTGCCGTAGTTTTGAGTGATAGCCATGATTAGATATCCAGAACCTGCGGCTGCTGTGCGGCGTGCGGATGCTCAGTGCCGGCGTAGACCTTGAGCTTGCGGTACATCTGGCGACCCAGCGGGCCCTTCGGCAGCATGCCCTTCACGGCGATCTCGATCACGCGCTCCGGGTGGCGCTCCAGCGCCTGGGCCAGGGACTCGGTCTTCAGGTTGCCGATGTAACCGGTGAAACGGTGATACATCTTGTCCTGCAGCTTCTTGCCGGTGACGGCAATCTTTTCTGCATTGATGACGACCAGGTAGTCGCCGGTATCAACGTGCGGGGTGTAGACCGGCTTGTGCTTGCCACGCAGACGGCGGGCCAGCTCGGTGGCGAGACGGCCCAGGGTCTTGCCCTCGGCGTCGACGAGGTACCAGTCGCGCTGGACGGTCTCGTTCTTGGCAGTGAAAGTGCTCATGAAGAACTCTAGGTTAGGTCGGGCTCATTGCGGCGAAGGACTCGCCGGAACTCTGCCACGCGTTGTGAAAGGTGAAGCGCAAGAGGCGGGATTGTACGCAGGTCCAGGCCCCGGCGCAAGCCGCCCCCTGTCCCGGGTTGGCAGGGGCGCGGGCGCGGGCGAGAATCGGCGGGTCTCCCGCCCCACCGTATCGCCATGACCGTGCTCCGCCAGACCACCCCGCTGGACCACCTGCTGACCGAAGCCCAGCGCGCCCTGGACACGGTGTTCGGCAACCCGCCGGCCAGCCGCCCCTATCCGGCGGTGGACACTGACGAGCCGGGCATGGACGCCCGCCAGCGCCGCCATGCGGCCGGGCTGATGCGGATCAACCACGTCGGCGAGGTCTGCGCGCAGGGCCTGTATTTCGGCCAGGCCGCCGTGGCCCGCGACCCGGCCACCCGCGAGCATCTGCTGGAGGCAGCGCAGGAGGAAACCGACCACCTGGCGTGGTGTGCCACCCGCCTGGCCGAACTGGACAGCCGGCCGAGCCTGTTCAACCCGCTCTGGTACGCAGGCAGTTACACCATCGGCACCCTGGCCGGGCTGCGCGGTGATGGCTGGAACCTGGGTTTTGTGGTCGAGACCGAACGCCAGGTCGAGGCCCACCTGGATGAGCATCTGGTCGATCTCCCGGCCGCCGACCTGCGCAGCCGCGCGGTCATCGAAGTGATGAAGCAGGACGAGGCCCGGCATGCGGACCATGCCGAGCAGGCCGGCGCCCGCCGCCTGCCCTTCCCGATTCCGGGGGCGATGGCGCTGGCCTCGAAGGTGATGAAGACCATCGCGTACCGCCTCTGAACGGCCGCCGCGCATGGCCCGGCGCTGCCGGCAACGCGGCATCGGACGCCTCGGCGCCGGCTCAGTTCGGCGACACCAGCTTCAGGCCGATCACACCGGCGACGATCAGGCCCACGCAGGCCAGGCGGGCCGGTGAAGCACTGTCGTTGAACAGGTAGATGCCCAGCACTGCCACGCCCATGGCCCCGATGCCGGTCCAGATGGCATAGGCCGTGCCGACCGGAATGCTCTTCATGGCCTGGCTCATCAGGTACAGGCTGATCAGCGCGGAAACGACCGTGGCGGCCGTGGGCAGCGGCTTGCTGAAGCCTTCGGAGTACTTCATTCCAAGCGCGAAGCCGATCTCGAACAGGCCGGCCAGCAGCAGGTAGATCCAGGGCATGGGTGGGGGTCCTTACCTAGTGGTTGAAAAACGAAACGGCCCGGTGTCTTCACACCGGGCCGTAGGTCGGTACATCGCCGTGGAACTATGAATTGCGCAGCACGCAGGTTCCACGGGGCGGGTCGTCCCGCCTGGGTGACGATGCCTGCCGGCATCGCACAGGGGTGTTACTCGGACAGGTTGCGACCGTGGAACAGCTCTTCGATCTCGCGCTTGAGCAGCGCCTCGATCTTCATGCGTTCCTTGAACGACAGGTTCCTGGCCTTTTCCTCGAACAGGTACTGATCCAGGTCGAAGTCCTTCAGGTGCATCTTCGTGTGGAAGATGTTCTCCTGGTAGACGTTGACGTCGAACATCTCGTAACGCGACTTGATGTTCTTGGCCAGGAAGTTCTGGATCGAATTGATCTTGTGATCGATGAAGTGCTTCTTGCCCTTCACATCGCGGGTGAAGCCACGGACGCGGTAGTCCATGATCACGATGTCCGATTCCAGGCTCTCGATCAGGTAGTTCAGGGCCTTCAGCGGCGAAATGACGCCACAGGTGGCCACGTCGATGTCCGCGCGGAACGTCGCGATGCCTTCCTGCGGATGGGTTTCCGGGTAGGTATGGACGGTGATGTGGCTCTTGTCCATGTGCGCGACCACGGCGTCGGAGATCAGCTCCTTGCCCGCCAGCTTCTTGTCGATCACCGGCTCTTCGGAGATCAGGATGGTCACCGAGGCACCCTGCGGATCGTAGTCCTGGCGGGCCACGTTCAGGATGTTGGCGCCGATGATCTCGGCGACATCGGTCAAGATTTGAGTCAGCCTGTCGGCGTTGTACTCTTCATCGATGTATTCAATGTAACGCTGACGCTCCTCTTCGGTGCGCGCGTAACACACGTCATAGATGTTGAAGCTCAGCGCCTTGGTGAGGTTGTTGAAACCCTGCAACCTCAGGCGAGGCAACGGCTTGACCACGGCGGTCGATTCCTGTGTAAGAAGAGAAAGGGTGAATTATGGGGCAAACCGCCCCCGGGGGGAACGTGAAGACGCAAGAGTTCTGGCACACTGTTTGCCCTTAACAATTGCGCTGGTTAAGCTCCGCTATCGACCCCGTGAATCCGTTCATGCGCAGAGGGAGCGCCCCTATCGTGTCAACCGTGCGCCTAGCTAGCAGTCCACTGGCCCTGGATATCGCAACAATCGATCGTTTCCTGGCGCACAGCCACAGGCGGCGATATCCCACCCGGACCGACGTCTTCCGACCAGGAGACCCGGCGGGAACCCTGTATTACGTCATCAGCGGCTCGGTTTCGATCATGGCCGAGGAAGATGACGATCGTGAGCTGGTGCTGGGCTACTTCGGTGCCGGCGAGTTCGTCGGCGAGATGGGCCTGTTCGTGGAATCGGACCGCCGCGAAGTGATCCTGCGGACCCGCACCGCCTGCGAGCTGGCCGAGATCAGCTACGAGCGCCTGCATCAGCTGTTCCTTGGCCCGCTGTCGGCCGACGCTCCGCGCCTGCTGTACGCGCTGGGCCAGCAGATCTCCAAGCGTCTGCTCGACACCAGCCGCAAGGCCAGCCGCCTGGCGTTCCTGGACGTCACCGACCGCATCGTGCGCACCCTGCACGATCTGGCCCAGGAGCCGGAGGCGATGAGCCACCCGCAGGGCAGCCAGCTGCGCGTTTCGCGGCAGGAACTGGCGCGCCTGGTCGGCTGCTCGCGTGAGATGGCCGGCCGCGTGCTGAAGAAGCTGCAGACCGACGGGCTGCTGCATGCCCGCGGCAAGACCGTGGTGCTTTACGGCACCCGTTGAGCGTTGAGCACCCGGTGGGTGCGGACCTTGGTCCGCACTCCTTCGCGCGCTAGGCTCGGTGCATGGAACTGAGCAGCGAATTCTGGTGGTTCATCCTCATCGGCCTCGGTGCGCAGCTGGTCGATGGAGCGCTGGGCATGGCCTTCGGCCTGGTTTCCTCATCGGTGATGCTGAGCATGGGATTGCCGCCGGCGCAGGTAAGCGCCAGCATCCACACCGCCGAAGTGTTCACCACCGGCGCCTCCGGTGTGTCGCATCTTGCGGCTGGCAATGTCGATAAACGCCTGTTCGTGCGCTTGGCGCTGCCCGGCGCGATCGGGGGTGCGATCGGTGCCTATGTACTCGCCCAACTGCCCGGCGATTTCATCCGCCCGTTGATCTACCTGTACCTGCTGGTGCTTGCCATCGTCATCCTGGCCCGTGCTGCCGGGCGCTGGATGCCCAGCGGCGAGATCCGCCGCGTGCCGGTTCTGGGCTTCTTCGCCGGCCTTCTGGACGCCAGCGGCGGCGGTGGCTGGGGCCCGATCGCCACGTCCACCCTGCTGGCGCGTGGTGGCCAGGCCCGTACCACCATCGGCACGGTCAACGCAGCCGAGTTCGTGGTCACCCTGACCATCTCGGCCACCTTCCTGCTGTCGATGGGGGTGCAGCACCTGCAGATCGTCGCCGGGCTGCTGATCGGCGGCATGATGGCCGCGCCGGTGGCTGCGATCCTGGTCAAGCGGGTCAAGGAACGCTGGGTACTGGTCGCGGTTGGCGTGCTGGTACTGGGCATCAGCCTGTTCCAGATCGGCCACGCGGTGACCGGGTACCTGGCGCGCTGACCGCGCCCCGCGCCCGCCGGGCATGGCCCGGCGCTACCGGATGGCTTGCGGATTCGCCGGGCATGGCCCCGCGCTGCGGGATGGCGTGCAATGGCACGGCGCCATCGGGCGGCAAGGGGTAGCGCCGGGCCATGCCCGGCGGGCCCGGTGGATCAGGCCTTGTCGCCGCCGCGGTCGACGCAGCCCCAGTTGAGGATGCGGGTGCCCGCCGGCAGTACGCTGCGGAAGAACGCCACCTTGCCCGGCTTCGGGTTGACCACCACCGGCGCCTTCGCCGCCAGCAGCAGCGGCAGATCCGCAGTGCTGTCGGAGTAGGCAATGTCAATGTCGCCGTAGCCACGTTCACGCAGCATGCGCATCTTCTCTTCGTTGTGGCAGTGACGGGTCGGCCCCACCCCTCCCAGGCGCGGCCCGACCTCCGTGCCGATGACCGGCACGTCCTGGTGCGCAACGAAGGCCAGGATCGCGCGGGCCAGTTCGGGCGGGGCGCCCGTGGCCACCACCACGCGATCCCCCTTTGCACGGTGCGCGGCGAACACCTCCAGCGCCTGCGGCAGCAGCTTGGCGCGCATCTGCGCCTCGTTCCTGATCACGTAGGCGTCGATCACCCGGTTGAACTCGCGCGCACGATGCAGGCCGAAGCTGCCGATCCACACGTAGATCGAAATGCCGGCACGGCGGGTCGGCAGCATCGCCACCATCGGCCCGGCGATCGGGGTGACCAGCAGCGCCGCGAGCATGCGCAACGGGTTGCGCTTGATCAGCGAGGCGAACAGGTGCGTGCCCGAATCACCGTCGTACAGGGTGTGATCGAAGTCGAAGACCACCAGCGGCGCATCCGCGCGTGGCGTCGGGTAATGCGTTTTCATGCCGCGAAGAATAGCTGACGCAGGCCCTCGCCCGGCTCTTCCACGCGCATGAAGGCCTCGCCGACCAGGAACGCGTGGATGCCGGCATCACGCATCAGCGCCACGTCCTGGGGCCCGAGGATGCCGCTCTCGGTCACCAGCAGGCGGTCGCGCGGCACGGCCAGGCGCATGTCCAGGGTGGTCTGCAGCGAGACCTCGAAGGTGCGCAGGTTGCGGTTGTTGATGCCGATCATCGGCGCCGGCACCTGCAGCGCACGCTCCAGCTCGTCGATGTCGTGCACTTCCACCAGCACGTCCATGCCCAGCGACAGTGCCAGTTCCGACAGCGTGGCCAGCTGGGTATCGTCCAGCGCCGCCACGATCAGCAGGATGCAGTCAGCGCCCAGCACGCGCGCCTCGTACACCTGGTAGGCATCGATCACGAAGTCCTTGCGCAGCACCGGCAGCGTGCAGGCCTCGCGGGCCTGCTGCAGGTAGGCGTCGGCGCCCTGGAAGAAATCCACGTCGGTCAGCACCGACAGGCAGCTGGCACCACCGAACTCGTAGCTGACCGCGATGTCGGCCGGGCGGAAATCCGGGCGGATCACGCCTTTGGAGGGGCTGGCCTTCTTCACTTCGGCGATCACCGCGGGGTCGCCGTTGGCCACGGCGGCCTGCAGCGCACGCACGAAACCACGCACCGGCGGGGCGCCGGCCAGGGCGGCCTGCAGCTCCTCGAGCGGGCGCTGGGCGCGGCGCTGGGCTACTTCTTCGGCCTTGCGGGCCAGGATCGTCTGCAGGATGTCGCTCATCGTCTTCGGTTCGGTGCGGGGGCGGTGAGGACGGCCATTATCGGCCATCGACGGGGTCAGGCTGAACCACGCGCTCAGGCAACCAGCGCGCGGGTGGTCTCAACATACTGCTGCAGGCGCTGGCGGGCGCTGCCATTGGCGATGGCGGCGCGGGCACGGGCCAGGCCGTCACCGATGTCACTGGCCACGCCGGCCACGTACAGCGCGGCGCCGGCATTGAGCGCGACGATGTCCAGCGCCGGGCCGGGCGCGTTGTCCAGCACCGCGCGCAGCAGGGCAATGGACTGCTCCGGGCCATCCACGCGCAGGTTGCGGCTGGCCGACATGGCGATGCCGAAGTCCTCCGGGTGGATCTCGTACTCGCGCACCTTGCCGTCGCGCAATTCGCCGACCAGGGTGCCGGCGCCCAGCGAGATCTCGTCCATGTTGTCGCGGCCCCAGACCACCATGGCGCGCTCGGTACCCAGTTCGCGCAGCACGCGCGCCTGGATGCCCACCAGATCGGGGTGGAACACGCCCATCAGCACCGACGGTGCGCTGGCCGGATTGGTGAGCGGGCCGAGGATGTTGAAGATGGTGCGCACGCCCATCTCGCGGCGCACCGGCGCCACCACCTTCATCGACGGGTGGTGGATCGGCGCGAACATGAAACCGATCCCGGTCCGCTCGATGGCCGCGGCCACCTGCTCCGGCTGCAGCTCGATCACCGCGCCCAGCGCCTCCAGCGCGTCGGCGCTGCCGGACTTGGACGACACGCTGCGGTTGCCATGCTTGGCCACGCGCGCGCCGGCAGCCGCCGCGACGAACATCGCGCAGGTGGAGATGTTGAAGGTATGCGAACCATCCCCCCCCGTGCCGACGATATCGACCAGGTTGGAGGTATCGGCCACCGGCACCGGCCGGGCGAATTCACGCATCACGGTGGCCGCCGCGGCGATTTCGTCCACGGTCTCCTTCTTCACGCGCAGGCCGGTGAGGATGGCCGCCGTCATCATCGGCGAAACATCGCCGCGCATGATCTGCCGCATCAGGTCGACCATCTCGTCGAAGAAGATCTCGCGGTGCTCGATGGTGCGGTGCAGGGCTTCCTGGGGGGAGAAGCTCATCGGGATTGCTCCTTGGACTCAGGCGGCCGGTCGCTGCAGGAAATTGCGCAGCAGGGCGTGGCCGTGTTCGGTGAGGATGGATTCGGGGTGGAACTGCACGCCTTCCACCGGGAAGTGGCGATGGCGCAGGCCCATGATCTCTTCGATCGAGCCGTCGTCGTTCTCGGTCCAGGCGGTCACTTCCAGCACATCGGGCAGGCTGTTCTTGTCCACCACCAGCGAGTGGTAACGGGTAGCCTGGTAGCGGTCCGGCAGGCCGGCGAAGACGCCCTTGCCTTCATGGCGGATCGGCGAAGTCTTGCCGTGCATGATGTTGCCCGCGCGGATCACCGTGCCGCCATAGACCTGGCCGATGCCCTGGTGGCCCAGGCAGACACCGAGAATCGGCGTGGTCGGGCCCAGGCGTTCGATCAGCTGCAGCGACACACCCGCTTCGTTGGGCGTGCACGGGCCGGGCGAGATGACGATGCGCTCGGGCTTCTGCGCGGCGATCTCATCCACGCTCATTGCATCGTTGCGCACCACCTTCACCTCGGCACCCAGCGTCTGCAGGTACTGCACGAGGTTGTAGGTGAAGCTGTCGTAGTTGTCGATCATCCACAACATGGTCGGGTTCCGTCGCTTATCGGGAGTGGGCGTACACGTGGGTGCCGCACAGGGAGAGGGCCAGGTACAGCGGAAGGTGCCGCAGCGCAGGCCACGGCGCAGGGTGCCTTACAGGCCCTTGGCGGCCTGGGCGACGGCGCGGAACAGCGCGCGGCCCTTGTTCATCGTCTCGTCCCATTCCTTGTCCGGGTCCGAGTCGTAGACGATGCCGGCGCCGGCCTGCACGTACAGGCGGCCGTCCTTGATCACCGCGGTACGGATCGCGATCGCGGTATCGGCATCGCCGTGCCAACCGATGTAGCCGATGCTGCCGGCGTACACGTTGCGCTTGATCGGCTCCAGTTCGCGGATCACTTCCAGCGCGCGGATCTTCGGTGCGCCGCTGACGGTGCCGGCCGGGAAGGTGGCGCGCAGCACGTCGGCATAGCTAAGGCCCGGCTGCAGCTGCCCGGTCACCTCGCTGACGATGTGCATGACGTGGCTGTAGCGTTCAATCACGAACTGCTCGCCCACTTCCACCGTGCCGGCCTTTGATACGCGACCGGCATCGTTGCGGCCGAGATCGATCAGCATCAGGTGCTCGGCACGTTCTTTCGGATCGGCCAGCAGCTCGGCTTCCAGTGCCAGGTCCTGCTCGACGGTGGCGCCGCGCGGACGCGTGCCGGCGATCGGGCGTACGGTGACTTCGCCGTCCTGCAGCCGCACCAGGATTTCCGGCGAGGAGCCAACCACCTGCAGGTCGCCGACATCCAGGAAATACATGTACGGCGACGGGTTCAATGCGCGCAGCGCGCGGTACACGTCCACCGGGCGTGCGTTGAACGGCACGCTCAGGCGCTGGCTGAGCACCACCTGGAAGATATCGCCGGCGCGGATGTATTCCTTGCTGCGCTGGACCGCATCGACGAAGCCATCGCGGGTGAAACCGGAGACGAAATCGGATTCATCCAGCACATCGCTGTTGAGCGGTGCGGGATAGCCGGCACCCGGTGCACGCAGCTTTGCGGTGAGCGCATCCAGGCGCGCCTGCGCCTGCTCGAACGCGCCGTGGACGCGCGGGTCCGCGTGCACGATCAGGTACAGGCGGCCCTTGAGATTGTCGAATACCGCCAGCTCGTTGGAGTGCAGCAGCAGGATGTCCGGCGTGCCCAGTTCATCGCGGCCGGCCGGCGGTGCCAGGCGCGGCTCGATATAGCCGATGCACTCGAAACCGAACCAGCCGACCAGGCCACCGGTGAAGCCCGGCAGGCCCTCCAGCTTCGGCACCGAGTGGGCGCTGCGCAGCGCCTCGACTTCGGCAAACGGGTCGGCCACCTCGCGGGTTTCCACCACCTGGCCGTCTTCGCGCACGGTCAGCGTATGGCCATGGAAGGCATACACGCGGCGCGCCGGCAGGCCAATGATCGAGTAACGACCAAAGCGTTCGCCGCCTTCGACGGATTCAAACAGGTAGGTATTGGGGCCGTCGGCGAGCTTCAGATAGACCGAAAGCGGCGTGTCCAGGTCGGACAGCACTTCGCGGACAACGGGAATGTGGGTGTGGCCTTCAGCGGCCTGCAGCTGAAACTGAGCGTGCGAGTTCAAGACGACTTTCCTTCCGGGACACAGCGTTATGGGGGCGGACGACGGCAACGGGCCACCATCGCCACCAACGGCGTGCGGAAGAAAGGGTATGCGGGGTCGTCAGGCTGGACACCCCTTGACTGTATCGCAGCTTGGACGGGAGTGGAACCCCGCAGCGCCAGGCGTGGCAGCCACCTTACGTGGCCAGCAGCGGGCAATCGGCCGGCAGATGCATACGCACCCGGCCAGCCACGCAGTCGATGCGGAACCGTCGCGCCTGCACGGGCTCACCGTCCAGGTTCAGGGTCAGTGGCTGCGCCGACTCGAGCTGCAGCCAGGGCAGCCGGACGCGGGTGGCCACCCGTTCCAGCGCCGCTTCCTTGCCACCTGTCAGCATCTGCCCCAGCGTCGACGCCACCTCCCCCTCCAGTTCGGGTACGACGGTGACATCCAGCAGGCCGTCATCGATCAGTGCCTGTGGGCACAGCTGCTGGCCACCACCGGCCTGCCGGCCGTTGCCGATCCCCAGCGCGATGAAGCCGCCCTCCCAGGCGAAGTCCGGGCCCTGCAGACGCGCGGTGATCGGCTCGATCCGCCCCAGCTTGGCGATGCCGGTGATCACGTAGGCCAGGCCGCCGAGCATCTTCTTCAGGCCGGCATCGGTTTCCACGGTGACCTGCGTGCCGAAACCGCCACTGGCCAGGTTGGCGCACCACCAGGACGTGCCATCGGCATCCACGCGCAGCAGATCGATGGCATGTGCCGTGGTCTGCCCGATCAGCGCGAGCGCGGCCTCCGGCTCGGTCGGAAGGTTCGCCGAGGTGGCGAAGTCATTGGCGGTGCCCATCGGGACCAACGCCAGCGAAGGCAGGGCATCGGCGGATTCATCGCGGTGGGCCAGCGTTTCGGCTACCGCACTGAGCGTGCCGTCGCCGCCTGCCGCCACGATCACGTCTACCCCGTGGTCGATGGCCTCGGCCACGTAACGCTCGGCGTCACCTTCCTCCCAGGTCACCCGTACCTCCAGCTGCACGCCCCGCTCCCGCCACTGGCGCACCGCGTCGCGCAGCTCGTCATTGCCTGCGGACTTGCCGTTGAGGACCAGGCGCCAGCGCGGTGCGGTCATGCGGGGATTCCGGTGTGGGGTGGCACAGGCTAGCAACGCACCGTTTGCCGGCAGTGAATGTCACATGCGTGTCATTCAGCTCCCGGAGAATGGAAGGCCATAGCAGGGACGACGGATGGAGGCAGGATCAGCCTCCCACGCATGCAGCAAGGCCACGCCAACGATGGGCGTGGCCTTTTTTTTGAAGTCGCACCCGGGCGCGATCGTCAGCCGTTGGCGAAATCGTGCAGCGCCTGGCCCTGCAGCCGGTATACGGTCCACTCATCCTGTGGTTTCGCGCCCGCTGCGGTGTAGAACTCGATGGCCGGCGTGTTCCAGTCCAACACCGACCATTCGAAGCGACCGCAGCCTTCGGCGACCGCCTGCCGCGCGATGTATTTCAGCAGCGCCTTGCCAGCGCCCGCGCCCCGCTGCTGCGGGCTGACATACAGGTCTTCCAGGTAGATGCCCTTGCGGCCCAGCCAGGTGGAGTAGTTGTAGAAATACACCGCATAGCCGATGGCCTCGCCATCGGCTTCACAGATCAGCGCGCGGGCAGTTGCGTCGGGACCGAACAGGCTTTCGGCGATGCCGATCTCGTCGGTCTGCACCGAATGCTCGGCCCGCTCATAGATGGCCAGCTCACGGATGAAGCGCAGGATCAGGCCCGCGTCGGCGGCAGTGGCCGGGCGGATGTTCAACACGGCCACCGTGCTCATGCCTCAGCCCCGCGCCGCAGCGACGTTGGCGCGCATCTGCGCGATCACATCCTGGTAAGGGGTCTTGGCATTGAAGATGGCCGAGCCGGCGACGAAGGTGTCGGCGCCCGCAGCCGCGATCTCGCCGATGTTGTCGGCCTTCACGCCACCGTCGATTTCCAGGCGGATGTCCTTGCCGCTGGCATCGATCTTCCGGCGGACCACGCGCAGCTTGTCCAGCGCCGAAGGAATGAAGGCCTGGCCGCCGAATCCCGGGTTGACCGACATCAGCAGCACCAGGTCCAGGTCATCCAGCACCCAGTCGAGGATGTCCACCGGCGTGGCCGGGTTCAGCACGATGCCCGGCTTGCAGCCCAGCGAACGGATCAGCTGGATCGTGCGGTGCACGTGGCGGCTGGCCTCCGGATGGAAGCTGATGTAGGTGGCACCGGCTTCGGCGAAGTCCGGGATGATGCGGTCCACCGGCTCGACCATCAGGTGCACGTCGATCGGCGCGGTCACGCCGTGCTTGCGCAGTGCCTGGCAGACCATCGGGCCGATGGTCAGGTTGGGTACGTAATGGTTGTCCATCACGTCGAAGTGGACCCAGTCCGCACCGGCGGCCAGGACGTTGTCGACTTCCTCGCCGAGGCGGGCGAAATCGGCGGACAGGATGGAGGGGGCGATGAGGCAGTGGGACATGGCCGGGCCTTGCAACGAGGGGAAAGGGGTCAGCGCTTGCGCAGGGTCTTGATGCGGTCGTAGGCGGCGTTGATGCGCCGCGACTTCTGCTCGGCCTGCTGCTGCAGCTCGGGGGCGGCGCCGCCAAGCTTGTCCGGGTGGTACTGCGAGATCAGCTTGCGGTAGGCGCGCTCGACCTCGGCATCGGTGGCCTCGGAGGTCAGCCCCAGCTCCCGGTACGGGTTCTCCTTGTTCAGGCGGAACCAATCCGAATCAAAGGCATGGCCGATCAGCAGGCCGACCACCGCGCCGAACAGCGGATTGGGCCGGAACAGCAGGGCGCCGGCGATGAATCCGAGCAGTTTTCCGTACCAGCGCATGGCGCTCCGGGGTCGACCGACGAAATGGGCGCTCATTTTACGTCACAGCGGGCCCGGACGGCTTTACACTAGGCCGCCCGCTGGTCAGCGGGCCCGCCGGGTCCGTTGGGCAGCCGTATCGACAACGCCCCAGGAGTGCCCGTGCCAACCACGCTGTTGCAATCCGATCTCCCCGGCCTGCCCTTGCGCCACCGCGGCAAGGTGCGTGATGTGTTCGATATCCCGCGCGAGCGGCTGCCTGCAGGGACCCCGCCGGGCGACTACCTGCTGATGGTCGCCACCGATCGCCTGTCGGCGTTCGACGTGGTGCTGCCCGACCCGATCCCCGGCAAGGGCGAAATGCTCTGCCAGGTCTCCAATTTCTGGTTCGCCAAGACCGCGCACCTGATGCCCAATCACCTGACCGGCATCGACGTGGCCAGCGTGCTGCCTGAAGGCGTGGACCCGGCGCTGTACGCCCGGCGCGCCGTGGTCACCCGCAAGCTGAAGCCGGTGCCGGTGGAAGCGATCGCCCGCGGCTACCTGATCGGCAGCGGCTGGAAGGACTACCAGCGCACCGGCAAGGTCAGCGGCATCGACCTGCCCGATGGGCTGCGCCAGGCTGAGCAGCTGCCCGAACCGATCTTTACCCCCTCGACCAAGGCCGCGGTGGGCGACCATGACGAGAACATCGATTTCGATGCGATGGTGCGGCAGGTCGGCGCCGAACTGGCCGAGCGCGTGCGCGATGCCACCCTGCGCATCTACAAGTTCGCCGCCGATTACGCCCGCGAGCGCGGCATCATCCTGGCCGACACCAAGTTCGAGTTCGGCACCGATGCCGACGGCCGCCTGTACATCATGGACGAGATGCTGACGCCGGATTCATCGCGTTACTGGCCGGCCGACGAGTACGAAGTGGGCACCAGCCCGCCCAGCTACGACAAGCAGTTCGTGCGCGATTACCTGGAGACGCTGGACTGGGGCAAGACCGCCCCGGGCCCGAACATCCCGGCGGAGATCATCGAGCGCACCCGCGCCAAGTACGCCGAGGCGCTGCAGCGTTTGGCCGGGATCAGCGTCGACTGATCCCCTGCGCCCCCCGGTCGCAGCGACCGGGGGCGTCGTGCCCGGCAGCGCCCAGGGTGGCGCTGTGCGAAGGCGCCCGGGAGTATGCTGTCGGCCTCACCGGAGGAAGCGAAGAAGCATGCAGACCACCACCGAGCTCGCGCGGCCGATCGACCGCTACTTCGCCAGCTACTCCGACGATCACCGCAATACGATCAACCAGCGCATCCACGTGGTCGCGGTACCGGCCATCCTGTGGTCGGCCGTGGCCCTGCTGTGGTGCCTGCCCCCCCTGATCACCTGGTTCCAGTACGGCATCTGGTCGGCGTTCGCGATGTTCAGTGCCTGGTGCTTCTACAACAAGCTGTCGCGTCCGCTGGGCATCGGCATGCTCATCCAGTTCTTCGTGTTCGGCTGCCTGTGCCGCCTGCTGGAGGCCGAGATCGGCCTGCACAACCTGTTCTGGCTGGCGGTGACGGTGTTCGTGGTGGCCTGGATCGCGCAGTTCATCGGGCACAAGTTCGAGGGCCGCAAGCCCAGCTTCCTGACCGACCTGACCTACCTGCTGATCGGCCCGGCCTGGGTGATGGCCAAGCTCTATCGCAGGCTCGACTGGCGTTACTGACACGCCTCCGGGCGGGCGTCACCCTCGCTTCCTGAACGGGCGGATTTCCTCACCTGCGGTCCACCGCCGGCCTGCCAGCCTGCACGCTCTGCCCCTCTGGCGGGGCGCCTGCCGCAGCGGCAGCCCCTGTGCGACAGGGCCTGCGGTCGCCGTGCGCGGGCGTAGGGTGCAGCCGGCCGCAGCCCCTGGCCGGCACCGCGGAGGAGATGCTGCGCTGCAAAAAAATGAATCAGCGAACGTTACAGGCAGTTGATCGCCGTTCGATGGCTTTCGGCGACATTTCGCAGCCTGTTATCCTCACTGACCTGCTCGTGAATCATGGATTCCCTGCATGCTCCCCAGCCTGCCTCTGCTGCTGGCCCTGCCGTTCCTGATGGCAGCGGCTGTTGCGGCCTTCCCCCGTAGTTCGCGCTCGACTGCTGCCTGGCTGGCGGCGCTGGCGCCGTTGGGCGGCCTGGCCATTCTCGGCTGGCTCACCCCGGCGGTGCTCGACGGCCAGATCGTCCGCACCCTGCTGCCCTGGCTGCCGCAAATCGGCTTGGACTTCCATCTGCGGCTGGACGGCCTGGCCTGGATGTTTGCCGGCCTGGTGCTGGGCATCGGCGCGCTGGTGGTGCTGTACGCGCGGTACTACCTCAGTGCGCAGGACAACGCCCACCGCTTCTACTGCTACCTGCTGCTGTTCATGGGCGCCATGCTCGGCATGGTGCTGTCGGGCAACCTGCTGTTGCTGATGATCTTCTGGGAAATGACCAGCATCAGCTCGTTCCTGCTGATCGGCTTCTGGTCGCATCGCCAGGATGCGCGCGAGGGCGCACGCATGGCGCTGGTGATCACCGGCGGCGGCGGGCTGGCCCTGCTCGGTGGCGTGCTGCTGATCGGGCGCATCGTCGGCAGCTTCGACCTGGATGTGGTGCTGGCGGCCGGTGAACAGATCCGCGCCAGCGCGCTGTATCCCTATGCCCTGTTCCTGGTGCTGGCCGGCATCTTCACCAAGAGCGCGCAGTTCCCGTTCCATTTCTGGTTGCCGCATGCGATGGCGGCGCCGACACCGGTCTCGGCCTACCTGCACTCGGCCACCATGGTCAAAGCAGGCGTGTTCCTGCTGGCGCGCCTGCATCCGGCACTGGCCGGCAGCGACCTGTTCTTCTATACGGTGAGCGGCATCGGCGCGCTCACCCTGCTGATCGGCGCCTGGAACGCGATCTTCCAGCACGACCTGAAAGGGCTGCTGGCGTATTCGACGATCTCCCACCTGGGCCTGATCACCCTGCTGTTCGGCCTGTCCACGCCGATGGCGGTGGTCGCCGGCGTGTTCCACATCCTCAACCACGCCACCTTCAAGGCCTCGCTGTTCATGGCCGCCGGCATCATCGACCATGAGACCGGCACCCGCGACATGCGCAAGCTGGGCGGGCTGCGGAAACTGATGCCCTTCACCAGCGCACTGGCGATCATCGCCTCGCTGGCCATGGCCGGCATTCCGCTGCTCAACGGCTTCCTGTCCAAGGAAATGCTGTTCGCCGAGGCGATCAGCGCCGGCGGCACCGAGACCATGCGCATGGCGGTGTCGATTGCGGCGTTGCTGGCCGGCGTGTTCGGCGTGGCCTACAGCCTGCGCTTCGTGCACGACACCTTCTTCGGCCCCGGCCCGCACGGGCTGGACCGCGTTCCCCATGAACCGCCGCGCTGGATGAAGGTACCGGTGGAACTGCTGGTGGTGGTCTGCGTGGCAGTCGGCATCGCGCCCGCGCTGACGGTGGCGCCGGTCCTGCATGCCGCTGCCGCCTCCATCCTCGGCAGCGCCATGCCCGAGTACAGCCTGTCGGTATGGCATGGCTTCAACCTGCCGCTGGCGATGAGCGCGATCGGCGTGGTGGGCGGTATCGCCCTGTACTTCGGCCTGCGCAAGCTGATCAACCTGCATGCCGTGACCAATACCACCACCGGCCGCAACGTGTTCCATGCGCAGCTGGATGCGGTTTCCGCACTGGCCATGCGCCTGACCAACGGCATTGCCAACGGCAGCCTGCAGCGGATGCTGCTGGGCCTGGTGCTGGTCGCGATCGTGGTGGCCGCCGCGCCGTTCGTGGCGAACCCGGCGTCCCCGAACTGGACCGCGCCGCAGCCGATTCCACTGCTGGGCTGGGCGTTGTGGCTGGTGATGATGGGCTGCGCGATCGCCACGCTGCGCGTGTACAAGCAGCGCCTGCTGGCGGTGCTGCTGGTGGGCGGCGTCGGCCTGATGGTGGCGCTGACCTTCGTGTTCCTGTCGGCACCGGATCTGGCACTGACCCAGCTGCTGGTGGAGATGGTGACCCTGGTCCTGATGCTGCTGGGGATGAACTATCTGCCCGCGCAGTCCGGACCGGAGCGGCCGCGCTGGCGCAAGCGCCGCGACGCGCTGATCGCGGTCATCGCCGGTTCCGGTCTCGGCGCGCTGGCCTATACCGCGATGACCCTGCCGCCGAACACCATGGCCGGTGAGCTGGTGGCGCGTGCCCTGCCCGAAGCGTATGGCCAGAACGTGGTCAACGTGATCCTGGTCGACTTCCGCGGCTTTGATACCTTCGGCGAGATCACGGTGTTCGGCATCGCCGCGCTGGTGGTGCACGCGCTGCTGCGCCGCACGCGGATGGCCCCGGAGCAGATCATGCCCGGGCCGCCGATCAAGCTGCCGGTACCGGCCGACCTGGCGCAGATCATGTTCCCGCTGACGCTGACGGTCTCCATCTTCCTGTTCCTGCGCGGTCACAACGCCCCGGGCGGCGGGTTCATCGCCGGCCTGGTACTGGCGGTGCCGCTGCTGATCCAGTACGTGATCCAGGGTACGGCATCGGTGGAGTCGCGCTTCGGCTTCGACTACATCCGGTGCATCGGCACCGGCCTGCTGATCGCCCTGCTCAGTGGCAGTGCTTCGATGCTGTTCGGCGTGCCGTTCCTGACCAGCGGGCACCTCGACCTGCACCTGCCGCTGATCGGCGACGTGCCGCTGGCCAGCGCGATCGGCTTCGACATCGGCGTGTACCTGGTGGTGTTCGGTGGCGCCATGCTGATGCTGTCGATGATGGGCACGGTCAAGCCCTCTCGAACCCGCACCGCCCGCAAGGGCGAGATCGATCTGCAACGCCGTTCGGCCCGCACCGGGGAGATGCACTGATGGAACTGGCCCTGGCCACTGCGATCGGCGTGCTGACCGCCATCGGCGTGTACCTGCTGCTGCGGGCGCGCAGCTTCGACGTGATCCTTGGCATGACCTTCCTGTCCTACGCCACCAACCTGCTGATCTTTGCCGGTGGGCGCCTGGTGCAGGGCAAGGCACCGGTGCTGCAGGAAGGCGTCGAAAGCCACCTGGGCAACTACACCGACCCGTTGCCACAGGCGCTGGTACTGACGGCCATCGTGATCGCCTTCGCGATGACTGCAGTGAGCATCGTGCTGGCCATGCGCAGCCGCAGCGACAACCACAGCGACCACGTGGACGCGCACGAGCCCGATGACGATGCGCCGCCGCGCCAGGGCGAGGACCGCGCATGAACCATCTGGTGATCCTGCCGATCCTGGTTCCCCTGCTCGGCGCCGCACTGTCACTGTTCGTCGAGCATCGCCGCTATGGTCCAAAGGTACAGCGGACCGTGGCCTGGACGGCACTGGCGGCCCTGGCCGTGGTGGTCGGGCTGCTGTTCGCCGATACGGCAGGCGGTGACATCCGCGTCTACCTGCTGGGAGACTGGCCCTCGCGCCTGGGCATCGCGCTGGTGGCCGACCGGCTGTCGGCGTGGATGCTGCTGACCACCCTGCTGCTGGCCATCCCCTGCCTGCTGCATGCCTGCTCGGGCTGGGACCGGCGCGCGCCGCACTTCCATGCGCTGTTCCAGTTCCAGCTGGTCGGCCTCAACGGTGCGTTCCTCACCGGCGACATCTTCAACCTGTTCGTGTTCTTCGAGGTGATGCTGATCGCTTCCTACGGCCTGCTGCTGAGCGGCGGCCGTGGCCTGCGCATGCGCATCGGCCTGCACTACGTGGTGTTCAATGTCACCGCATCGACGCTGTTCCTGATCGCACTCGGCCTGCTGTACGCCTCGCTCGGCTCGTTGAACATGGCGGAGCTGTCGCAGCGCATCGCCGAGGTTCCGCCGGCACAGCTGACCCTGGTGAAGGCCACGATGGGCCTGCTGCTGCTGGTGTTCTGCGCCAAGGCCGCCCTGATGCCGCTGTACCTTTGGCTGCCCGAATCGTACGCGCGCGCACCTGCTGCGGTCGCTGCGCTGTTTGCGATCATGACCAAGGTCGGCCTGTACGCCGTGCTGCGCGTGCAGATGCTGTGGTTCGGCGAGGACGCCGGCGCGATGGCCGGATACGGACGCGACTGGCTGCTGTGGGCCGGCGTGGCCACGCTGGTACTGGGCGGCCTGGGCGCGTTGGCCGCCGCGCGCCTGCGCGTGCTGATCTCCTACCTGGTGATCGTCTCGGCCGCGACCCTGTTCATTGCCTTCGCGGTGGGCACGCCGAAGGTGCTCTCCGCCGGTCTGTACTATCTGCCACACAGCAGTTTCGTCGCTGCCGCGCTGTTCCTGGTGGCCGACCTGATCCGGCGCCGACGCGGCGGTGCCAGCGACCGCAAGGAAGTGATCGCACCGATGCCGGGCAAGGAAACGCCGGCGGTACTGTTCCTGATCGGCGCCGTGTCGGTCGCCGGACTTCCGCCGCTGTCGGGCTTCCTGGCCAAGGCCGCCCTGCTGGCCGGGATGCCGGCGCAGTACACCGGCGCGGTATGGACGGCCGTGCTGGTCAGCAGCCTGCTGGTCATCATGGGCCTGACCCGAGGGGGCATCCGCCTGTTCTGGCGCGTGCCGCTGCCCGAGCCGGACGCGCCGCCGCCCCGCAAGGCCAAGCTGCGCAGGGTCGAGCTGTTCGCTGCCTGCATCCTGCTGGCCTACGGCATCGGCATGACCCTGGCCGCCGCCCCGCTGATGCGCCATACCGACGCCACCGCCGCCCAGCTGCTGCAGCCGGGCGAGTACGTGCAGCAGTTGCGCGCGACCACACCGGAGATCCGCCAGCCATGACCGCGCAACGTTCCCTGTTCCGCCGCCTGGTACCGTCGCCCGCACTGAGCATGATGGTGGTGGCGTTCTGGCTGCTGATGTCCGACAGCTTCAACCTTGGCCAGATCCTGCTGGGCCTTGTGCTGGGCGTGGTCGTGCCGCTGTTCGCCGCGCGCCTGGACCGCGAGTTCGCCCGCATCGGCACGTTGCGCCCGGTACCGAAGCTGCTGTGCGTCACCCTGTGGGACATCCTGATGTCCAACATCCGGGTGGCCCTGCAGGTGCTCGGCCCGGAGAAGAACATCCATCCGGGCTTCATCTGGCTGCCGCTGGACATCGCCAACATCCACGGCATCGCCGCGCTGACCAGCATGATCACCCTGACCCCGGGTACGGTGTCGGCGGCACTCAGCGACGACCGCAGGTTCCTGCTGGTGCACGTGCTGCACCTGGAGGATCCACAGGCGCTGATCGACACGATCAAGCAACGATACGAAGCCCCGTTGATGGAGATCTTCCCATGACCGGTTTTGAAGTCATCCAGACCACCCTGGTGGTATGCATGCACGTGGTCGGACTGGCCATGCTGCTGGCGACCTGGCGCCTGCTGCGCGGCCCGAGCGTGCCTGACCGCATCCTCGCCCTCGACACACTTTCAGTGACTGCCATCGCCGAACTGATGCTGTTCGGCATGTACCTCAACTCGCCGATCTACTTCGAGGCCGCACTGGTGATCGCCATGCTCGGCTTCGGCAGCACCGTGGTGCTGAGCAAGTTCGTGCTGCGCCGGGACATCGTCGAATGATCACCGCGATCCAGATCGGCCTGTCGGTCCTGCTGCTGTTCGGCTGCTTCTTCATCCTGGTCGGTGCGCTGGGCCTGGTGAAGCTGTCGACCTTCTTCAAGCGGCTGCATGCGCCGACCAAGGCCAGCACGCTGGGCGTGGGCTGCGTGCTGGTGTGTTCGGTCTGCTACCACATCTTCCTCGGCCAGGATCCGCAGCCGCGCGAGCTGCTGATCACCGTCTTCCTGTTCATCACCGCGCCGATCAGTGCGCACATGATGGCCAAGGCCGCGTTGTCGCTGCTGATGGAAACCCGTCCTACCCTGCCCGGCAACGAACGGGCTGCCGAAGAGCAGCTGCCGCCGCCGGAGCCGGCGCGGAAAGAAGAGCAGAGCCCGACACGCTGATCACACGACTCCCCGCATCCACTCAGGGCGGGAATCTGCTGCCGAGCCGTGCATGGGCTCGGCGCTACAGTGCCGGTGCACCCACCAGCAGCAGTTCCAATACGAACCAGCCGACGAACGCCACCAGCAGGATCACGCCTTCGCCACGGCTGATCTTCAGGTCGCCACGCAGCATCGGATACAGCACCAGGGCAAAGGCCAGCAGCGCGGGCAGTTCCAGGCGCACGAACGATGCCGGCAGGGCCAGCGGCTGCAGCGCTGCCATCGCGCCGATCACCAGCAGCAGATTGACCGCGCTGGAGCCGAGCACGTGGCCCAGCACCATGTCGCCATGGCCACGCCGCGCAGCGGCGATGGCGGTGGCCACCTCCGGCAAGGCCGTGCCGATCGCAAGCGGCAGCAGGCCGACCAGCAGCGGCGTCCATCCAAGTGCGACGCCGAAGTCGGCCGCCGCGCCAACGACCAGCCGCGCCCCCCAGTAGAGGGCCACCACGGCCACCAGCACACGCAGCACATTCAACGGCAGGCTGGTGCGGCTCAGCGCCGATCGTGCGATGGCCGCCTGCACATCGGCGGTCTCACTGCGGCCACGGCGCATCAGCACGGCCTGCATGACGACGAAGCCGGCCAGCAGCACGACACCTTCCCAGCGCGCGAGGCGGCCATCCAGCCCGAACAGGATCAACAGAACGCCGGCCCCCAGCAGCGACCACCAGAGCACGGTCTGCAGGCGTGCGCGCAGCAGCAACGGGGCCGCGATCGCCGCGATCGCCAGGGTCAGGCCCAGGTTGGCGATGCTGCTGCCCACCGCGTTGCCCAGCGCCAGTTCCGGCTGGCCCACGGCCAGCGCGCGGGCGTTGACCACCAGCTCCGGCATCGACGTCGCCACGCCGAGCAGCAGCAGACCCGCCGTGAACGGGCGGGCACCGAAGCGCTGGGCCAGGCCGGAAACGGCCTTGACGATGGAGTCTCCGCCGAGCCCCAGCAGCAGCAGGCCAAGCAGAAACCAGGCGATGGCAATGGCGATCATCGAGCACTCCCCCAGCGGTCGTCGCGCGATTCTACGCTTGGCCCGGCCGCGAGGCTGGGCGCTGCATCAAGGATCAGCCACAACCTTCGGTGTAATCGACCTGCGGGGTCTGGCCGACCCGCCACGCGCTGACCCGGCCGTCGGGCCCCAGGGCGAAATCGATCACCGCCGCACCTTCCTGCGCCGGACGCACGCGCAGGTGCTGGGCCTTGTCGTCGTACTTGTCGGGACCGACATCGGCACGCTCCGGGTACAGCACCTGCAACTCGCCCAGGGTCATGCCGACCCTGCCGCCGCCCGGCGCGGTGATGGCGGCGCTGCGCACGTCATAGCGGACCAGCTTGCGGCCTTCGATCATCAGGCGTGGGTCATCGGCCTGCTGCGGACGCAGGAAATAGCAGTCCTCGTTGCCGTCGTCGGCCGGCAATGGCCTGCCTGCCGCATCGCTGCCCAGCCCCTGCAGCGGCGCGCCGAAGCCGCTGCGCACCTCGGCGATGCCAGCACCCAGCGCCACCCCGCCGAAACCATCCAGGCGCGCGGGGCTGTCGGCGCGGGCATCGTTGGCCGGCCGTGACGCCAGGTCCGGATCGGTCGATTGTGCCGGGCCGGTGGCACTGGCGGTCTCGGCCGGCGAGTCGCTGCCGCTGCCGGCCGCTCCCTGTTTGTCCGAACCACCGCCACAGGCGGTCAGGGACAGCAGCATCAGGCCAGCCAATGGCAGCAGCTTCATCGGTGTCGCTCCAGGAGGGATGGGCGGACGCTACCCCAGGCCGCGTGCAGGCGCTGCATTGTCATCGCTGTTTCATCGCCTTCGTTCAGGCTCGGCGTGCACCGTCCTGGCTGTCCCATCCATGCAACCGCGCAAGACCGATCTCGCCCGAACCGCGCTGCAGGCGCACCGCGCGCCGCTGGACATGCGCCAGCGCCGGTTGCTGATCCTGTGCGATGGCCAGCGCAGCGTCACCGAGCTGAGCGGGCTGATGGGCCAGGAGACGCCGGCCATGCTGATCCAGCTGATCCATGCCGGCTATCTGGAAACCGACGCCCCGCCTCCCGCGGTGGCGGCATCCGGGCCCACCCCTGCCCGGCCGCAGGCACCCGCGACCGCGGCCACGCCGATCGAGCGGCGTCGCTCGCTGGTCGCCTCACGGATCTATGTACTGGGCATCCTGGAGCTGCAGCGGCATCCGCAGGCAGCGGCGCTGTTCCGCGACCTGCAGCAGGCACGTGCGCAGACCGATGTGCTGCAGGTGCTGCACTCGGCGTTGCAGGTACTGCCCACGCTGACCTCCGAAGGCTACTGCGAACGCGTACGGCAGCGGCTGCTGGAAGTCCTGCCGCTGGAGCACTGCGACGCCTTCACCGATGCCGCATGAGGCTCATCGGAAGTTGTTGCGCAGCCCTGCCCAGCACTGCTGGTAATCGGCCTGCCGGTGCCCGGCATCAAGCGCCTGGGCGGTCGGGCGGATCACCGCGCGGGTCTCGAACATGAAGGCCATGGTGTCCTTGACCACGTCGGGCCTGGACAGATCGGCACTGGAGGCCCTGTCGAAGGTCGGTGCATCCGGTCCGTGGCCGCTCATGCAGTTGTGCAGGGAGGCGCCGCCCGGCACGAAGCCTTCGGCCTTGGCATCGTAGGCACCGTGCACCAGGCCCATGAACTCGCTGGCGATGTTGCGGTGGAACCACGGTGGTCGGAAGGTGTTCTGCGCCACCAGCCAGCGCGGCGGGAAGATGGCGAAATCCATGTTGCTGGTCCCTGCTGTGTCGCTGGGCGAATGCAGTACCAGGAAGATCGACGGGTCCGGGTGGTCGTAGCTGATCGAACCGAGGGTGTTGAAGCGGCGCAGATCGTAGCGGTACGGCGCGTAATTGCCGTGCCAGGCGACCACGTCCAGCGGCGAATGGTCGATCGGCGCGCGCCACAGGCGTCCTTCGAACTTGGCGATCAGTTCGAACTCACCGTCGAGGTCCTCGAAGGCCGCATGCGGGGTTTCAAAGTCGCGCGGATTGGCCAGGCCGTTGGCGCCGATCGGCCCCAGATCGGGTAGCTTCAGCAGGGCGCCGTAGTTCTCGCAGATGTAGCCCCGGCTCGGGCCATCAGGCAGCTCGACGCGGAAGCGCACGCCACGCGGAATCACCGCGATCTGCTGCGGTTCGATCTCGATCACGCCCAGCTCGGTCAGCAGGCGCAGCCCACCCAGCTGGGGCACGATCAGCAGTTCGCCGTCGGCATCGTAGAAGTAGCGGCCAACCATGTCCCGGTTCGCGGCATACAGATGAATGCCGACGCCGGCGTGGGCATCCGGCGAACCATTGCCGCCCATGGTGTACAGCCCTTCGACGAAGTCGGTGGGCAGTTCCGGCAGCGGCAGCGGGCTCCAGCGCAGCTGGTTCGGCGAGGCCGGCTGCGAGCCGAAATCGCACTGCAGGCGCGATTGCGCGAACGGGGTGAACTCACCATGGGTCACCGCCGGGCGGATCCGGTACAGCCAGCTGCGCCGGTTGCTGCCGCGCGGCGCGGTGAAGGCGGTGCCGGACAGCTGCTCGGCATACAGGCCATGGGCCACCTTCTGCGGCGAGTTCTGCCCGACCGGCAGCGCGCCGGCCACGGCTTCGGTGGCGAATTCGTTGCCGAAACCGGACTGGTAGCCACGGGCGGTGATGGAGGTGGGCATGGGGGCTCCTGGAACGGCAAGGCCGGAACGGAAAGCCGCCGGGCATGGCCCGGCGCTACCGCTGAGGGTGCAGGTCTGAAACGTTACAGCACGCCGCGGCGGATCTGGTCGCGCTCGATGCTCTCGAACAGCGCAGTGAAGTTGCCTTCGCCGAAACCTTCATTGCCCTTGCGCTGGATGATCTCGAAGAAGATCGGGCCGATGCAGTTATGGGTGAAGATCTGCAGCAGCTTGCGCTGGTGGGTTTCCGGATCGGCGTCGATCAGGATCTTGTTCTTCGCCAGGCGCGGCACATCCTCGCCGTGGTTCGGCACGCGCTGGTCGATCACGTCGAAGTAGGTGTCCGGCGTGTCGAGGAAATCCACACCCTGCGCACGCATCGCCTCGACGGTCTCGTAGATGTTCTCGGTGAAGCAGGCGATGTGCTGGATGCCCTCGCCCTTGTAGGCGTCCAGGTATTCGTTGATCTGGCTCTTCGGATCGGACGATTCGTTGAGCGGAATGCGCACGATGCCGTCCGGCGCGGTCATGGCCTTGGACACCAGGCCGGTCTTCAGGCCCTTGATGTCGAAGTAGCGGATCTCGCGGAAGTTGAACAGCCGCTCGTAGTAGTCCGACCACTGCTGCATGTTGCCGAAGTACAGGTTGTGGGTCAGGTGGTCGATGAAGGTCAGGCCGAAGCCCACCGGATGCTGATCGACGCCGGCGATCGGCTCGTAGTCGCCGTCGTAGATGCTGCCGGCGCTGCCATAGCGGTCGACCAGGTACAGCATGCAGTCACCGATGCCCTTGATGACCGGCGCGCCGACCGCCTTGCTGTCCGGCTTGAAGCCGATGGCCTCGGCACCGTTGCCCAGCGCGGTCTGGTAGACCTCCTGGCCCGGCTTCTTGAAGCGGATGGCGAAGCCGCAGGCGCACGGACCATGCTTTTCGGCGAAGTCGGCAGCGAACGAATCCGGGTCTTCATTGACCAGGAAGTTGACGTCGCCCTGGCGATAGACGGTAATCGGACGCTGCTTGTGCCTGAGCACCGCCGTGAAGCCCATCCTGCGGAAGTAGTCGTGCAGCTCCTGGCCGCGGCCGGCCGGGGCAGCAAACTCGACGAACTCGAAACCATCGATGCCCATCGGGTTCTCGAAGGTGGTGACTTGCATGCCCGGATTGGGATGCGAGGAGGGCTGGACTGCGGTATTCATGGCGGGGCTCCGAATCGGTACCGCATCGGTACAAACCAGGTGCGGGCAGGTAACGACCCGGCGAGAATGCAGGGTCTGGACCCAACCCTTATAGTTACACTTGAAACCACCAGCAAGGTGCACCGCAACATGAGCCCCGCCGATCCCGCTTCGACACGCCTGCGTGCATCGCACGTCCTGCTCGACCTGGAACAGTTCCTGCCTTACCGGCTGAGCGTGCTGTCCAACCGGGTCAGCGGCAACATCGCCAAGCTGTACGGTGATCGCTACGGTCTGGCCATTCCGGAATGGCGGGTCATCACCATCCTGGCGCTGTATCCCGGGTCGTCGGCCAGCGAGGTCTCCGACCGCACGGCGATGGACAAGGTGGCGGTCAGCCGCGCGGTGGCGCGCCTGCTCGAGCGTGGCTTCATCAAGCGCGAGACCCATGGCGACGACCGTCGCCGCTCGGTCCTGGCCCTGTCGGCAGCGGGCTTCGAGGTGTACGAGACCATCGCGCCGCTGGTGATCGAGATCACCCGCAAGCTGATGTCGGTGCTGAGCGAGGAGGAGGAACAGCTGCTGGAGACGCTGATCCTGCGCCTGGCGGGCGATGGCCTGGAACGGATGGGCGAAGGCGTCTGAGGCGTGCCGCCGGGGCTCGGCCCCGGTCTCAGGACAGCACGGTTCAGCTCAGGTGCTTGCGCCGCGCATGGATCCACGGCACTGCGAGTGCACCGATCGCGCCACCGGCAAAGCCCAGCGACGCGGCAACCGTGGCCGCTTCGACCGCCCCCGGCAGAGCCAGCGCGGCAGCCACCAGCAGCAGCGACGGCACGCCGACGAAGGTGCCGAGGAAGAAATGCCAGCGCGGCGACCACGTGTTGAGCTGCAGCAGGCTGACCGGTTGCCATGCTTCGCCGGCTGCGTCTTCGGCCATCTTCGCCACCACCTTGCCCAGATCCACCTCGGGCAGCGCGCGTCCCTGGCGCGCGGTCGCCAGCGCCTCGGCAACGGCGTCCACGGGCGGGAACGCGGACGGCCATGGCACCGGTGCGGGCACCCCGTACGCCGTCAACAGCGGCACGCTCAGCCATGGCGCGACCAGTGGACGCATGCGACGGCGAGCGTGCACGCACCAGACCTGCGACTGGCCATGCGCGACCACGCTGTACAGCGCCAGCTCGGTGGCCGCCGGATAGCCCAGCATGGTCACCCGCGCGGCCAGGCTGTCCTGCCCCACGGCACGCAGGAAGCCCGCGCGGCTGCGCCCCTCCTGCATCCACGCCACGCCCAGCGCCCCGACCAGAAAGGCTTCGGCCACGTCCCTGCCGCCCGCAGTGGCGCGTTCGTCACTGGCCAGGTACCACGCCAGCGACTTCGGTTCGGCCACATCCGGCAGGCCCCAACGGCTGTCGTCGCCCAGCACATGACGCACCGGCAGGCGTGCGGCCGCGGTCTCGCCACGTTCTCCCGGCTGCAGGAACGGCAGCACGCCCTGGATGAAGTTGGACAGCTCGATGGCGCGTACGCCGTTGCCCTGCCATTCCGGCGGCAGCAGGCCGGCCAGCTGGCCCTGCGACGCCAGCGCATCGAGTCGCGATTTCTGTTCCACCAGCGTCTGCACCGCGCCCTTCAGCACGACGTTGTCAGGCAGTGCGATCTGCGGCAGGCGATGGTGCGGCGGGGCCGCTTCGGGGGCACTGTCGCCGATGCCGACGTCATCCAGCAGTGCGTCCTGTGCCGGCAGGGTCACGCCCTCGCCAGCACCACCCTCGCCCAGGCTGCTGGCAGGATCGGGCAATCGTTCGGCGTGGTCGCTGTGCATGGGCGTTCCGGTAGGGTGCGTCGACGTCGGGTCGACCGGGAGCCTTGCCGGTAACGGCGTGCGTGCGATGAAATTGAGGCGGCGATGCTGGGAATGTGACGGCGCGCGCATCCGCCGGGCATGGCCCGGCGCTACCGATCAGGCGCCCACTGCTTGAGGAAGGCCATCACCTGCGCCGGCAGGTAGGTCTCGCCCCTGCGCATTGCCGCCGTTGCCTGCGGTGCCAGCAGGGTGCCGTCGGCATCGAGCACCAGCAGGTAGGGGTAGTCGCGGCCCATCTCCGGGAACTGGCCGAGGAAAGCGCTGTTGGGCTTCTCGTCGCTCTCGTTGACCTTCACCCACACGTAGTGGGCATCGCGGAAACGGCGCAGGTCGCCATCCCCCTCCACGATCTGGTCCAGCGCATGACAGCGGTCGCAGCCGGCGTTGCCGACCTCGAGGATGATGCGCTTCTTGCCACGCTGGGCTTCCACCTTGGCGGTGGCCAGATCGTCGGCGGGGTCGCGGGCCGGGTCGAACTGTGCACTGAGCCCGGCGATGGCGGCGATATCCGCCGCCACCGGGGTGTTGCCCGAGGCCACCGGTTCGCTGGGGTCAGCGACCGGTGGCTCGGTGGGACGGGTATCCAGTGGCTGCGTCGGCCCGGTGGCGGCGGGTGGCGGGGGTTGCGAACACGCGCCGATCAGCGCCGCACAGACCATCCCCATCGCACCACCGAGCTTCGTACGCATGCCAGCTACCCTCTCATCACTTGACGCCGTGCATCAGCTTGTTGATCAGCGGGGCGATCAGGAACAGCACCACGCCGGAACCGATCAGGGCCCAGAAGCCGAAGGTATACCCCTTCAGTGCCGAATCGATCGTCATGCCGCCTTCACCACTGACGGCGCCGGCGAAGATGCCCGACAGGTTGTTGCCGATGCCGGTGGACAGGAACCAGCCACCCATGCCGAAGCCGACCAGGCGGACCGGGGCCAGCTTGGTCACCATCGACAGGCCGATCGGCGACAGGCACAGCTCACCGACGGACTGGATGACGTAGACCATGAACAGGGTCCAGAACGGGATCTTGCCGTCCACGACCATCTGCGACAGGGCAAACATCAGCAGGGCGAAGGCCGCGCCGTTGAACAGCAGGCCCAGGCCGAACTTGCGCGGGATGGACGGGTTGGCGCGCCCCAGGGCCACCCAGATCCAGGCGATCAGCGGCGCCAGGGTGATGATGGCCACCGAGTTCACCGACTGGAACCACGCGGTCGGGAAGGTCCAGTTGCCGAAGTCACGGTTGACGATGTTCTCGGCCAGGAAGGTGAACGAGCTGCCGGCCTGTTCGAAGAACATCCAGAACATGACGTTGAACGCGAAGATGATCAGCATGGCGATCACGCGGTCGCGCTGCACCTTGCCCTCGCGGATGCCTTCGACCAGCAGCAGCACGGCCAGCGCAGCGAACATCACGCCCAGGATCCAGGCCAGCGCGGTGGCGCCGGTCGCCAGCAGGAAGTAGGCGACCGGGATGGCCACCAGCGCGCCTACCAGCACCATCACGATGCGACCGAAGCCTTCGGCACCGGCCGGCGGTGCGCCGATGCCCTTCAGGCCGGCCCGGCCGATGTAGAACCACACCAGCGAGATCAGCATGCCCACGCCGGAGGCGATGAACACGACCTTGTACGACGGCATTTCCGAAGTGCCGAACACCTTGCGGGCCAGGTACTCGGTCAGCACCGGGGCGATCATCGCGCCGATGTTGATGCCCATGTAGAAGATGGTGAAGCCCGAATCGCGGCGCTCGTCCTTCAGGCCATACAGCTTGCCGACCATGGTGGAGATGTTCGGCTTGAACAGGCCGTTGCCCACGATGATCGTGGCCAGGCCGAGCTTGAACAGATGCTCTTCCGGCAGCGAGATCATGAACAGGCCGGCCGCCATGATGATCGCGCCGGTCAGGATCGAGCGCTGGTAGCCCAGCACCCGGTCGGCCACGTAGCCGCCGAAGATCGCCGCCGCGTACACCAGCGCCAGGTAGGCACCGTAGATGCGGCTGGCATCGCCCTCGCCGGCGGCGTTGCCGTTGTAGAACTGGGCGACGATGTACAGCACCAAGGCCCAGCGGATGCCGTAGAACGCAAAGCGTTCCCAGAACTCGGTCATGAACAGCATCCACAGCGGGCGCGGGTGGCCCAGCGTGGTCTTGAAGTCCGGCAGCGCCGGCTCCGGGGTGTTCGCAGTGGCGTTTACGCTCATGCGGGATTCCTGGTTCGGTGGATGACGAGCACGTCCGATGTGCAATGGAGCAACGCGCGAGGATCACCGACTTGTGGCGTTCACGTCAAATACACGCCGTTTGAGGCAGGTGCCCGCCTGCTCGCTGAACTTGCATCTGAAACGATCCAGCCGCCGGCCGGGATCCGGATGAATGGGGATCAGCCCAGCTCCGGCGGGGGCGCGGCCTGCAGCGTGGTCCGCACCTGGAACAGCTCGGGGAAGAAGGTCAGCTCCAGCGCCTGGCGCAGGAAGCCGACCCCGGACGAGCCTCCGGTACCACGCTTGAAGCCGATCACCCGCATCACCGTACGCATGTGGCGGAATCGCCAGAGCTGGAAGGCCGTCTCCAGGTCCACCAGGTCCTCGCACAGCGAATACTCGCGCCAGTAGCGGTCGGTGTCCTGGTAGATGCGCTCGAAGACCGGCTGCAGGGCGTCGTCGGCCACATGCGGCTGGGTCCAGTCGTGGGTCTCGTACATCGCCGGCACGGCGTGGCCGAAGCGGGCCAGGTACTTCAGGAATTCCTCGTACAGGCTGGGTGCCTCCAGCACGCTACGCAGCTGCGCCTGCCCGGCCGGATCATGCTCGAACACCTGCAGCATCTGCGCGTTCTTGTTGCCCAGCAGGAACTCGATGTAGCGGTACTGCAGCGACTGGAAGCCCGAGGAAGGCCCCAGCACGTCGCGGAAGCCCATGTACTCGGACGGGGTCAGGGTTTCCAGCACCGACCACTGCTCGGTGAGCTGGCGCAGCACCTGCTTGCTGCGGGCCAGCACCTTGCGGCACTGCCAGACTTCATCGCGCTGCAGGAAGCCGATGGCCGCGCCAAGCTCGTGCCCCAGCAGCTTCAACCACAGCTCCGACGTCTGGTGCTGGATGATGAAGAGCATCTCGTCATGGTGCGGCGGGTTGGACAGCGGCTGCTGGGCACTGAGCAGCTGGTCCAGCCGCAGGTAGCCGCCGTAGGTCAGCCGGCCGTGCAGGTCGGTGTGGATGCCGGCTTCGAGATCGCGTTGGTTGTTGTCGACGGACATGGGCGGGACCAGATCGGGGGCGGCAAGGGTAGCGCGTTGCCGCCGCGCTGGCAGCCGGAGGGTCCATACCGGGCCGTGCGGTGAGCCGTGGATCACCCGGCAATGGCGGGCCCGCGCGTGGAACCGTTTGCGACGTTGCGCCGGCAGTCAGCCGGAGGCGTATTCTGATGCTATGCAGCAACGACTGAATACGTTGTTGTTATTGGCCCTCCACCCGCCGGCAGGGGTACAACGGGGAATCGCCGTGTTGCGCCGCAGGAAGGCTATTTCGTACGCGTTCCTTAACATGGCGATTCATATCATTTGTAACTTCTCTGTCGAAGGTGCAGTACGCGATGACGGTTGCCGCTGAATTCAAGATCGAATACTTGCAGTATCTGGATGCGGACGGCACGCTCGTCCGCGACGACCTGCCCGCATCCCTGAAGGATCCGCGCGTCCTGGTGCCGCTGTTCAAGCAGATGCTGTACGTACGCACGTTCGACAGCAAATCCATCGCCCTGCAGCGCACCGGCAAGCTGGGTACCTATGCCGCCTGCCTGGGTCATGAGGCGGCGCACGTGGGCATCGGCGCCGGCATGCGCGAAGGCGACGTGCTCGGCCCGAGCTACCGCGAGTACGGCGCGATGTTCATGCGTGGCGTGCGTCCGTACGACGTGCTGATGTACTGGGGCGGCGACGAGCGCGGCAACGACTTCACCGGCAATGCGGTGAAGGACTTCCCGTTCTGCGTGCCGATTTCCACACAGTGCCTGCACGCTGCGGGCGCCGCGCTGAAGTTCAAGCTCAACAACGAGCAGCAGGTCGCGGTGGCGGTGTGTGGCGATGGCGGCAGCTCGAAGACCGACTTCTATGCCGCACTGAACTCTGCCGGTGCCTACAAGCTGCCGCTGATCCTGTGCATCGTCAACAACGGCTGGGCCATCTCGGTGCCGCGCTCGGCGCAGACCGGCGCCGAAACGCTGGCACAGAAGGGCCTGGCTGGCGGCCTGCACTGCCTGCAGGTGGACGGCAACGATCTGATCGCGGTGCTGGCGGCGATGGAACAGGCGCGCGAGCGCGGCCTCGCCGGCGAAGGCGGCACCGTGCTGGAACTGATGACCTACCGCCTGTCCGACCACACCACCGCCGACGACGCGCGCCGCTACCGCGACGACGCCGAAGTGAAGGATGCCTGGACCCGTGAGCCGATGCTGCGCCTGCGCAAGTACCTCACCGCCCAGGGCGTGTGGAGCGAGGACGAAGAAAAGGCCTGGGTGGAGCAGTGCGGCGCCAGGGTCGACGAGGAAGTGAACCAGTACCTCAATACCCCGGTGCAGCCGGTCGAGGCGATGTTCGACTACCTGTATGCCGATCCGCCGCCGGATCTTCTGGCCCAGCGCGCGGCCGCCATTGCCCTGGAGCAGCGCCATGGATGACATCAAGACGGGCGCTTCCGCTTCCCAGGCCAATGCCGCCGACAGCGCTGCTGTCGCCGGTGGAGACATCGCAATGACCGCTACCCCCATCACCCTGATCGAAGCCATCACCCAGGCGCTGGCCTGGGAGCTGGAACACGACCCGTCGGTGCTGGTGCTGGGCGAGGACGTGGGCGTCAACGGCGGCGTGTTCCGCGCCACCGCCGGCCTGCAGCAGCGCTTCGGTGCGCAGCGCATCCTCGACACCCCGCTGGATGAAACGACCATCGCCGGCCTCACCGTCGGCCTGGCCGCGCAGGGCATGAAGCCGGTGGCCGAAGCCCAGTTCGATGGCTTCGTCTACCCGATGGTCGACCACATCATCTGCCACGCCGCGCGCCTGCGCACCCGTACCCGTGGCCGCCTGCACTGCCCGATGGTGCTGCGCGTGCCGTGGGGCGGTGGCATCCGTGCGCCGGAACACCACAGCGAAGCCAACGAATCGATCTTCACCAACGTGCCGGGCCTGCGCGTGGTGCTGCCGTCCAGCCCGCAGCGCGCCTATGGCCTGCTGCTGGCCGCCATGCGCGATCCCGATCCGGTGATCTACATGGAGCCCAAGCGCATCTACCGCCAGTACAAGGAAGTGGTCGTCAACGACGGCGAAGCCCTGCCGCTGGACGTGTGCTTCGTGCTGCGCGACGGCACCGACGTGACCCTGGTCGCCTGGGGTGCGCAGGTGAAGGAAGCGCTGGAAGCGGCCGACAAGCT
This sequence comes from Stenotrophomonas sp. TWI169, assembly GCF_039674705.1. Lineage (NCBI taxonomy): Bacteria > Pseudomonadati > Pseudomonadota > Gammaproteobacteria > Lysobacterales > Lysobacteraceae > Stenotrophomonas > Stenotrophomonas sp. TWI169. Next base: position 237,657 of record NZ_JBDJOB010000003.1, read on the forward strand.
GGCTGGCGAGGGCATCAGTGCCGAAGTCATCGACGTGGCCACGCTGCGTCCGCTGGACTTCGCCACCATCGCCGAGTCGGTGTCCAAGACCGGCCGCTGCGTGATCGTGCAGGAGGCCCCGAAGACCGCGGGCTTCGGTGCGGAAATCGCCGCGCGTCTGGCCGAGGAATCGATGTACGACCTGCTGGCCCCGGTCGAGCGCGTTACCGGCTACGACACCCACATTCCGCTGTTCCGCCTGGAGATGAAGTACCTGCCGAGCGTGGACCGGATCGTGACCGCGGCCAAGCGCGCGGTGGCGGCAGGCTGACATGCGGGCCCGCCTCCTTGGGGCTTACCGCAGCCAGTATCCCAACCCGCTCCGGTTCCGCACCGGCCAGATCGTCGAAGTAGGCGTACGTGACGAGGAATGGCCGGCGTTTGCCTGGGTACGCACCAGCGATGGACGCGCCGGCTGGGCGCCCGTCGCCTGGCTGCAACTGCTGGACGACGGTCGCGCCGAAGCCCTGCGCGATTACGACGCCCGCGAGCTAGATGTGGAAAGCGGCGAGATGGTCAAGCTGCATCACGAACACGGCGGATGGTGGTGGTCCGAGCGCGCCAATGGTGCGACGGGCTGGCTGCCGGCCCGCGAACTGGAACTGCTGGAAGAGAACTGCAAATGAGCCAGACCAAGAATTTCAACCTGCCCGACCTGGGCGAAGGCCTGCCGGACGCGACCATCGTCGAGTGGTTCGTGAAGGAAGGCGATGTGATCAAGCTGGACGAGCCGCTGGTGTCGATGGAGACCGCCAAGGCCGTGGTGGAAGTGCCGTCGCCGGTCTCCGGCAAGGTGCTGAAGCTGTCCGGTGCGGCCGGCGACATCATTCCGACCGGCTCGGTGCTGGCCAGCTTCGAGATCGACCCGAACCTGCCGCAGCGTGCCGATGGCCAGGACACCGGCCACAGCCACGGCCATGCGCCGGCACCGGCTGCGGCCGCAGCACCGACCCCGCCGCCGCTGCCGACTCCGGCACCGGCCGCCGCCGAGGACGCCAAGGCCGAGCGCGATGACGCCGGCACGGTGGTCGGCGCGATGCAGAGCTCCAATGCCGTGCACACCGAACAGGCGCTGGCCGTCGGTGGCGTCAAGGCCGTGCCGGCGGTGCGTGCGATGGCCCGCAAGCTGGGCGTGGACCTGAGCCGCGTGCGCGCCACCGGCAGCGATGGCGCGGTGACCATGGCCGACGTCAAGCAGGCCGCCGCCAACGGCACCGCCAAGCTCGGCGCCGCGCCGGCCCCGGCTGCCGCTGCGGCCTATGCCGCGCCGGCCCCGGCGCAGGTGTCTGCGCCGGTACAGAACGAAACCCGCACCCCCTTGTCTGCGGCGGGCAAGCCGATGCGCACGCAACCGCCGGGCGTGGTCGCCAAGGGCCAGCCGGAACCGCTGAAGGGCGTGCGCCGCAACATGGCGCGGGTGATGGCCGATGCGCACAGCAAGGTTGTACCGACCACGCTCAACGACGACGCCGACATCCATGCCTGGCTGCCCGGCAACGACGTCACCGCCCGCCTGGTGCGTGCCATCGTGGTTGCCGCGCAGAAGGTGCCGGCGATGAACGCCTGGTTCGATGGCGAAGCGCTGACCCGCACCCTGCACGCGCAGGTGGACATCGGCATCGCCGTGGACACCGACGACGGCCTGTTCGTGCCGGCCCTGCGCAACGCCGACATGCTGGATGCCCGTGGCATCCGCGAGGGCGTGAACCGCCTGCGCGAGCAGGTGGAAGCGCGCTCGATCGCGGCCTCGGAACTGAGTGGCTACACCATCTCGCTGTCCAACTTCGGCATGTTCGCCGGCCGCTACGCGACCCCGGTCGTGGTGCCGCCGTGCGTGGCCATCGTCGGTGCCGGCCGTGCCCGCCATCAGATGACCCCGGTGATGGGCGGCGTGGAAGCGCACAAGGTCATCCCGCTGTCGGTCACCTTCGACCACCGCGCAGCCACCGGCGGCGAAGCTGCCCGCTTCCTGCGCGCGATGATGGACGACTTGGCCCTGGCCAGCTGATCGACCACCACCTCTGAAACACAGAAGACGCCGGGCAGTGCCCGGCGTTTTTTTGTGCGCGCTCTACGGCAGAGCCGAGCCCATGCTCGGCAGCTTCCTGCTGGTCAACCGAAGGTGGGCGGAACCACATCCGGGAACAGCGGAACCGGCAGGTACCGGCTCCCCTCATTTCAACCGCGCGCGGGCAGGCCCTCGGCGCGGCTGTACACACGCAGGCGGTGCCCATCCGGATCAACACCCACGAAGGTATGCCCGAATTCCAGGGTGACCGGGGCCTGCACGATCTGCACGCCGAGTGCGCGCCACGCGTCGTGCATCTGCTGTACAGCCTCCGGGTTGGCGACCACCATCGCCAGTTCCGCGGCGCCGGCCTGCGTGGACACCGGCGGCTGCACGTCATCGCGCTGCCACAGGCCGAGCGCGGCGCCGTCGCCGAGCAGGAACAGGGCAAAGCCGGGCGACTGCTCGACGGGGGGTGTGCCGAGGATGCCGCTGTAGAAGGCGGCGCTGGCAGCGACATCGCTTGCGTACTGCAGCAGGGTGCTGGGCCTGAACATGGGGACGCTCCGTTGTTGGGAGCCTTCATGGTGGTACCGCCCTGCTGACAGATTCTGTCAGCAGCATCGCGATTGTTCGCCCGCTGTTCGCCAAGCTCGAAGGCCGTCGAGCAAGCCCGATGCTACGAACGATCCAACCAGTCCGGTGCGATGCCCTGGGCCTTCTGCCAGCGCCGCAGCAGGATGGCGCGTGGCACGTGATAGCGATCCTCCAGCGCGCGCACCTGCCGGATGCGGTCCAGCCGGAAGTGGCGGAAGTCTTCGCGGCTCTCGCACCACGCCGCCAGCATCGGAACTTCGTCGAAGTAGCCCAGCGCGAAGGGCCAGACGATGCGCTCGCTGCGCTGGCCGTGCGCATCTTCGTAGCCGAACTTCAGGCGCTGCTGTGCGCTTACGGCTTCGCGCACCGCCTGGAGCCGGGCCGCCGGCACCTTCGCCGCTGTTCGTGAAGGGCCCACGCGCAGACCGCTGTCACGCAGTGCCTCGCGGCGAGCGGTGGGCAACACATGCGCAATGCGCGCCAACGCATCACGGGCAGCCTCGGCCAGCGCCGGCTCGGTGCGGGCCGCCACCCAGCGCAGGCCCAGCACCAGCGCGTCGATCTCGGCCGGTGGCAGGGTCATCGGCGGCAGCGTGTCGCTCGGCGCGAGCTGGTAGCCGACGCCGGCCTCGCCGCGCAGGTCAGCGCCCTGCCCGCGCAGCGTCTCGATGTCGCGGTACAACGTACGCAGGCTGATACCCAGCGCATCGGCCAGCACCTGTCCGGCCACCGGCCGTCGATGGCGGCGCAGCAGCTGCAGCAGCTGGGTCAGGCGCAGCGCACGCGACATCAGCCGACCAGTGCGCTTGATGTCACCACGTGCTCACCCGGTTGCGGGGCCAGCGCGGCTCCGGTCAGTGCCCTGGCGATCTCGACGGCTGGATTGATCCGCCATGCCCGCGGCAGTGCCGGCCCCAGGGCACCGAGCACCGCCAGTGCGAAACGCTCGCCACGACGGACCTCGGTGCGCTCGCCGCCGATCAGTCCAGGCCGCACCAGGGTCAGCGAAGCAAACCCCAGCGCGCGCAGGTCACGCTCCAGCTCACCCTTCACCCGGCTATAGAAGATCGACGACTGCGGGTTGGCACCGGCGGCGGAATTCAATACATAGGTCTTCGCGCCCTGTGCCTGTGCGAGGCGGGCGAACGCCAGCGGATAGTCATGGTCGATGCGGTGGAAGGCCTCGCGGCTGCCGGCCTGGGCGATGGTGCTGCCCAGCGCGCAGATGACCGCGTCCACGCGCGCCCACTCAGGCGAGGCCGGCAGCGCGTCAAAGGCCAGCACCGGGTTCTCCAGCTTCCCATGGGTCAACGCCAGCGGACGCCGGGTGGGCGCGATCACGGCGCTGCAGCGCGGGTCGTCCAGCAACCCGGGCAGGGTCAGCCCGCCGACCAGGCCGGTCGCCCCCAGCAACATCACGCGCATCACCACCTCCCGTGCGGCATCCTGTCGCCCATCCTAGCCGTTCAAGCCATCGGCAGCCGCGCCGATATGCTGGAACCAGACCCTGCCAGCCCCAGGATTCGCTCCATGACGGACCACCCCGACCCGCGCCCCGCCCCCGGCACCGCCCTCGGTCCGCCGGCACGCGTGCGCGCGGTTGCCGACGCGGGTGAGGGCGAGCGCGTGGTCCTGCAGGGCGGCAGCAGCGCAAGCCTGCAACGGCTCTTTGCCGGTGCCGATGCGCCGGAGCCGCTGCTGGCCGCGTTCGCCAATGGCATGGCGACGCTGCCGGGCGAACTGGGCGACATGGGTGATCGCCTGCAGTCCGCGCAGGCCAGCGCCGACTGGCCACGCTACGGGCGGGCGATGCGGCAACTGATCGACAAGTACATCCGCACCATCGACCAGCATTCGCCGGATGGGCAGCCCGACAGCCTGCGCCTGTCCGAACAGCTGCGCCTGCTGCTGGGCGGCGCGGTAGTGGCGCTGCTGCAGCACGACCCGGACCTGCGCGAGCAGGCGCAGGCGCTGTCCCTTCGCCTGCGCCACTGGCAGCCGGGCAGCGCCCTGGAGCCGATCGAGCAGGGTGTGCGCGAGCTCGGCCATCAGATCGGCGTGCGTGCCGGCAGCTGGCAGGAACAGCAGGCGCTGCTGCTGGAGCTGTTCGCACTGCTGCTGGAGAATGTGAGCGAACTGCTGGACGATCGCAGCTGGCTGCAGGGCCAGATCGCGGCGGTGCGGCAACTGCTGTCCGGCCCGCTGCAGGCCGAGGCCGTTGAACGAACGCGTGCCGAGCTGCGCGAGGTGATCTACCGGCAAGGCCTGCTGCGCCAGGGCATCGACGACTCCAAGGCGGCGATGCGCGGACTGATGGGGGATTTCATCGAACGCATGGATGGCATGGCCACCAGCACCGGTGAATACCATGACCGTATCGGCAGCTACGCACTGCAGCTGCGCGAGGCGCGCAGCATCGCCGATCTGAACCAGTTGCTGCAGGAGGTGATGCGCGATACCGGCAAAGTGCAGCAGCAGGCGGCGCAGGCACGCGACCACCTGGCTGCCGCACGGCTGGACGTGGAGCGCGCTGAACAACGCATTGCCGAGCTGGAACAGGAACTGCGCATGGCCGGCGACCTCGCACGCATCGATCCGCTGACCCAGGCACTGAACCGCCGGGGCCTGGACGAACTGCTGCAGCGCGAGCTGGCGCGCGCCGAACGCAACAACACGCCGCTGGGCGTGGCGGTGATCGATCTGGATGACTTCCACCAGACCAACAACGCACATGGTCACGCCGGTGGTGACGCGCTGCTGCAGCACATGGTGGCCGTGTGCAGGCTGCTGCTGCGCGCCACCGATGGCATCGCGCGGCTGGGCGGCGACGAGTTCGTGCTGGTGCTGCCGGAGACCCCCGGTGCGGACAGCATGGCCACCGTGCAGCGCCTGCAGCGCTCACTGGCGCATCGGGTACTGACCGTGCAGGACCGGCGCGTGTCGGTGCATTTCAGTGCCGGACTGGCGCAATGGCAGCCCGGCGATGACAGCGAGGCGCTGCTGCGACGGGCCGACGAGGCGCTGTACGCGGCCAAGCGGCAGGGCAAGAACCGCGTGCAGGCGGGCTGAAGCGCTCCGCCGGGCATGACCCGGCGCTACCGCCGCCCGTCCGGCGACGCGGCTACTTCCCGCGCAGCTTCTGGATGCCGGTCACCGCCGCCAGCACGATGGCGCCAGCGACGATACCCACCACCATGTTGGCAACCGCGCCGATCAGCCAGCCCCACTGGCCCTCGCCACCGAGCGCCTGCACCGCGTGGTGCAGCGCCGGCACGTTGTGCACCAGAATGCCGCCGCCGACCAGAAACATGGCCACGGTGCCGGCGATCGACAGGAACTTCATCAACCACGGCGCCGATGCGACCAGGCCGCGTCCGAACGCTGCGACCGCTCCGCCCTTGCGCGAGAGGTACAGGCCCGCGTCGTCCAGCTTGACGATGCCGGCAACCAGTCCGTAGACGAACACCGTCATCGCCAATGCGACCACCACCAGGGTGAGTACCTGCTGGGAGAACGAGGCGGCGGCAACCACGCCCAGTGTCAGGACGATGATCTCGGCAGAGAGGATGAAGTCGGTACGGATCGCACCTTTCACCTTGTCCTTCTCCCACGCCACCATGTCCACCTGCGCATCGGCCAGCGCCCTGCGCCGCTCGGCCTGGTGCTCAGCGTCCTCGTCCGCCGAATGCAGGAAACGGTGCGCCAGCTTTTCCACGCCCTCGAAGCAAAGGAATGCGCCACCGATCATCATCAAGGGCACGATCAGCGGCACGTTCCAGCCACGACCATGCAGCCAGGCTTCCAGGGCGCTGATCGCCAGCGCGGCCGGAACCAGGATCACCTTGTTGAGCAGCGAGCCTTTGGCCACCGCCCAGACCACAGGCAGTTCACGGTTGGCAGAAACACCGGTTACCTGCTGCGCGTTCAGCGCCAGGTCGTCGCCAAGCACACCGGCCGTCTTCTTCGCGGCCACCTTGGTCAGGATCGAGACGTCATCGAGCAGCGTCGCGATATCGTCGAGCAGGGCAAACAGGCTGGCACCGGCCATGGGGGTTCCAGGAGGGAGGATGGACGGATTCTGACCGATCCAACGGCCCGGGAGGAAGTGGATTCACCGCTTGCCTACCCTGCCCCGGCCAGACTGGCGAGGTGATCCCGTTCCGCCGGGCATGGCCCGGCACTACCGGTCGTTGTCCACAAGGAGTGCCGTTTGAACAATCCGCCCACCGCCACTGGCAATCCACCGCTGGTAAAAGGCATGAGCCGACGCAGCCAGATCCTGCGCCTGCTGATGCGCTACCGTCATTCGGGGGTGTTCTCCGGCATGAACCTGGACGCAGCCGGCAGCCAGGCCGAGGTGCCGGCCGACGGCAATCCCGAGCAGTTCGTCAGTGACCTGGAAGCGCTGGGGCCGACGTTCGTCAAGCTGGGCCAGATGCTGTCCACACGTCCAGACATGGTGCCGGTGGAGTTCGCCACGGCACTGGAGCGCATGCAGGAGAAGGTGGCCGAGATTCCGGTCGAACGCATCCATGCCATCGTCGAGCAGGAGCTGGGGGCACCGGTGAGCAAGCTGTTCGCGGCCTTCGACCCCGAGCCGCTGGGCTGCGCCTCGATCGCCCAGGTCCATCGTGCGGTGATGCATGACGGCCGGCAGGTCGCGGTGAAGGTGCAGAAGCCGGAGGTCGCCGCGCAGCTGCGTTCGGACCTGGAAGCGTTGCGCAGCTTCGCTCTGGCCGCCGATCACCTGACCCAGGTCGGCCGCCGGGTGCGCCTGCGCGACTGGCTCAACGAGTTCGCCAAGACCCTGATGCAGGAGCTGGATTACCACGCCGAGGCCGAGAACCTGGCCCGCTTCGGCCGCCATCTGCGGCCCTTCCGGCGCCTGTGGGTCCCGCAGCCGATCTGGGATTACAGCAGCCAGCGCGTGCTGACCATGGAGCTGGCCACCGGCGTTCGCGTGGACGCGATACCCGGCGTACGCCGTACCGAGCAGTCGATGGACCCGTTGGCAGCCGCGCTGATCCGGGGCTACCTGGACCAGATCTTCGTGCATGGCGAGATCCACGCCGATCCCCATCCGGGCAACCTGCGGGTGATGCCCGATGGTCGCCTCGCCATCTTCGATCTGGGCATGGTCGCGCACATGCCACCGCGGCTGCGCGAGCGCCTGCTGAAGATCCTGTTCGCCGCCGTCGATGGCCGCGGCGAAGAAGTGGCGGACGATCTGATCAGCATCAGCACCCGGCTGGAAGCCTTCGACGAGGAGCGTTACCTGCGCGAGACCGGCCAGTTGATCGCGCGCTATGCCGCCAGCGGCAACTTCTCCGAGGGACGCGTGGTGCTGGACATGGTGCGCATCGCCACGGCCTGTGGATTGCGTACGCCGCCGGAACTGAGCCTGCTGGGCAAGGCGCTGCTGAACCTGGAGACGGTCTGCCGCCTGCTCGCGCCCGAACTGGACACGCGCCGCATCGTCGAGCGCCAGCTGCAGCATGTGATGCGCGCGCGCCTGAAGAAGTCGCTGTCGGCCGCCAACCTCGCCAGCGAGGCGATGGAGCTGCAGCAGCTGCTGCGCGATGGGCCGCGCAAGCTGTCGGACATCATGGCCCTGCTGGCCGAGAACCGCCTGCAGATGAAGGTGACCGGGCTGGAGGAATCACGGCTGATGGAGAACCTGCAGAAGATCGCCAACCGCGTGGCGGCGGGCATCATCAGCGCAGCGCTGATTCTCGCCGCATCGCTGATGATGAAGCTCGATACCGGCTGGCATGTGTTCGGTTACCCGGCGATCGCGCTGGTGCTGATGCTGATCGGCGTGGCGTTGGGGCTGGGCATCGTCACCAGCGCGCTGTTGTTCGATCGGCGCGCGCGGGCACGCGAGGAACGCGGCCATCGATGAGCGGAGTGCGTGGTGCGCGATATGTGCACCTGCGCCATACGTCCATCTCCGAAGTGCCGCATTCATGCGGTTCTTAATGCAATCCAACGCGCATTTTCACGCTCGTTTTACTTGATCGCGCTGTTACCGCACGCGGTCGATCAACAAACATTTCAGTCAGGTTCGTGCATGCACTATCGGGTCATCGGCCTGTCATGCACACATGCTAGCGGCAGCGCCGGTCGGATGGACACGCGTCGGTACGACGTCCATCGCACCACCCCGTTCACTGCCGAAGCCGCCTATGCTCTGGATCCTTCTGCTGTCGTTGTTGCTGCTGGTCTGGCTGTTCCTCGCTTCCGACAAATGGATGTGGTGGAAGGCCGGTTCGTTCTCACTGCTGTTGCTGGCGCTCAGCACGTGGTGGCTGATCGACAAGCTCTCCGGTGACGGACTCAACGCCGCCACGCTGTACCACCTGGGTGCGGACATGGAGGGTGCCGGCGTCGCCGACTTCAAGGGCTACATCGCCGGCTTCATCGTGCTGGCCCTGGTTTCGCTGCTACCGCTGTTCGCCACGCGGGTCCGCCTCTGGCATCGGCCCGGACGGGGTGCGGCCTGGTTCGCCGGCTTCGCCGTCGCATGGGTGGTCACGCTCATGGTCAGTCCGCTGGCGCGCGACGGCCAGCGTCTTTACCAGCAGCTGCGACCGGTTGATTTCGCGCGCATCGCGCCGGAATACCAGGTGCCTACCCAGCCGTTGCAGCGGCCGCGCAACATCGTCTGGATCTACGGCGAAAGTCTTGAACGCACTTATCTGGACGAGAACGTGTTTCCCGGGTTGATGCCCAATCTCAATCGTCTGGCCGCCAGGTCGTTGGATGTGCGCGGCCTGGCATCGGCCGAAGGCAGTGGCTGGACCATCGCCGGGCTGGTGGCATCGATGTGCGGCGTGCCGCTGACCACCTCGCAGGGCGATGAGAACAGCATGGACCGGATGGGCAGCTTCCTGCCCAAGGCCGTGTGCCTGGGCGACTACCTGAAGCAGCAGGGCTACACCAACCATTATCTGGGCGGCGCCAACGGCCAGTTCGCCGGCAAGGGCCAGTTCCTGGCCAGCCACGGCTTCGACGAAGTACATGATCTGGCGTGGTTCAAGCAGCAGAAGAAGATCGGGCGCATTCACTACTCTGCTTGGGGCGTACACGATGACGTGCTGCTGGACACCGCCTACCAGCGCTTCGAGCAGCTCTCGCGCGCCGGCGCACCGTTCATGCTGACCACGCTGACCATGGATACGCACCATCCCGCAGGCCACCTGCCGGTGTCGTGCAAGGGCGAACGCTACCAGAGCCAGTACGGCAACATCGGCCTGCTCAACGCGCTCAAATGCACCGACCGCCTGATCTCGCAGCTGGTCCAGCGCATCCAGGCCAGTCCGTACGGCAAGGACACGTTGATCGTGATCGCCTCGGACCATCTGGCGATGCCCAACGATCTCAGCCACGTGCTGGCCAGGCAGAAGCGCGAGAACCTGCTGCTGTTCCTCGGTGATGGCGTGGCGCCGCGCCAGCTGGCGGCGGAGAACGGCTCGACGCTGGACTCCGGCGCCACCCTGCTGGGCCTGCTCGATCCGGGCCTGCGCACGATGGGCTTCGGCCGCTCGCTGCTGGACGAAACGCGTGCCCCCAGTGCCAGCGTCGCCGCGCGTCGCGATGGCGGCCGCGATTACCCGCAGTACCTGGCATTCGCCCGGTCGCTGTGGCTGGGCGAGCCGACCCGCGAACTGAGGATCGACAACGACGACCAGGTGGTGGTGGGCATGCAGCACGTGCAGCCGCCGGTCCTGCTGGAGTACGACAAGGACTGGGGCCTGAAGTCGGTGTATCTGGAGAACACGTCCCGCCAGTTCGACGATGCCGATCCGGACAACACCCTGGCCTATGTGGATCGCTGCACCGCATTCGAGGATGGGTCGGCCGACGGCGACTGGTGCGCCTTGCTGGTGAACCGCGACAACGGCATCAAGCTGTACCGCGACGACGACCTGCGTGGTGGCATCGCGGTGGACGCGCCGCTGGATGCGTTCCAGGGACCGCGCCCGAGCGTGCGCCAGGCCCACATGATCACCCAGAAGGGCCGCCGCACCCGCGCCGGCCAGTACATGCTTCAGCTGGTGGCAAGCACGCGCCCGGATCGCGGTTTCTGGATCGAGGCCGTGTCATCGCAGCGCAAGGTGGTGCTGGCCCAGCAGTGGGTCCAGCCTGATGCCGACGGCAAGATCAATGTGTCCTTCGGACTGGATCATGAAGTGGACGATCTGGAGATCCGCGCCTGGTTGAATCACGCCGAGAAGCTGGCCGTGGATACCTTCGCGCTGGTGCCCTCGCGCAGCCGACCGCGGGGATAGGGTTCTCTGCAGGGCTGCGCCCTGCACCTGCTGCGAGCTGGAGCAAAGGCAACAGCAACAGCGTGCATTCCGTGGGATGGCGGGGCGGTGTAGGTTGGCAGGACACGCCGTAAACCCATCCATGGGGGCTCGATGGCGCCATCCATGGCGCCAACGGTCCTGCCAACCCACACCGCCCCACCTCTGACGGTTTCCGGCAGGTGTGGGTAGGTGTCGACCTTGGTCGACACTTCTGTCAGATATCGAAAGCAATCTGGGGTCAGATACGTTTTCTGCGGAAGAAAACGGATCTGACCCCAAAAGCAATTCCAGCAGATCGCGGAAATCTGTAGAAGGCGGGGGGGGGCGGT